>JAYVLL010000097.1:0-11028 GCA_043759495.1 Candidatus Altimarinota bacterium | reverse complement strand
TGGAGAAGAAGATTGTGGTAGGAACGAGAATGTTTGATAGTTCGAATCTTGGAATCTTGGATGAAACTGACTCCAACACTCCAGCACTCCAATCCGCCGCGGCGGACAACATTCCAAATATCACCTACTACCCGCGAGTCGAAGAAGACTGTTGTGGAGTGAAAAAAATCTATACTGTCGAGAAGAACATGACGATTCCAAAAATGCAACTCCAAGTTCCAGGCGAACATCTTCTCCATGATGCGCATCTTGCCTATACGGTTGGACGCCTCCTCGGAATGCAAGATGATACGATAGTCCAAAAGCTCGAATCCTATACAGGCTCTTGGCGGAGATCAGAGATTGTATGAACAACAGAAAATGGAAATATCGTGATGTCGGATTATGGTCACCATCCGAATGAGATCCGTCCGACTCTCCGTGCTATCCGCGAGAAATATCCAGAGAAAAAGCTCTTCGTGATCTTCCAGCCACATCAGTATTCTCGAACGCGTGAGCTCTTGCATGAATTCGCGATGAGCTTCTCTGACGCATCAGAACTCATCATCCCGAATATCTACTTCTCTCGGGATAAGCAGGAAGATGTCGAATGGATGACGACAGAAAGGCTGATAGAAGAGATAGAGAAGGTAGAAAAAAAATTAGAAGAGGTATGAGAGGGGGGAGGTAAAGAGGTAGGCAAGGTGATAGAAAAGGCGGCGGCGAAAAAAGCCCCCCTTCAAAGGGGGGATGGCGTGAGCCAGGGGGGTAAAAGGATCCTGAATGGAGACTGACTCGAAAATACTGCGAAGCTGATCCGAGAATATGATGAGAAAAATCCTGATTCTTCTATTATTCTCATTCTCGGGGCAGGGGATGTCGACGGGCTTAGGTACGAAATCATATAAAAAATTTGATTTCAGAGAAAAAGTGGTATACTTCCTCTGTCCTCGAAAGAGGAATGTGTGAAAAAAGGTTATGGTAAAATGTCCCTTTGAAAAATCCCCACTTTGGATGGGGATTTTTCTTTACCGATTGTAGTTTCACCTCTTTCGAGGCTTTACGGAACGGATACGAGTGAATCTCCACTGAAAGCAGAGAATTCACCAGAGCCGTACTGTGTGAAGAATATTTCTCATGATGAGAAAATTAGGGGATAAAATGCCCCTGCCTCTTGGCAGAGGCTGGAGAATTGTATCAAAAATTGAAGAGAAATCAAAAATAGAGAATTTCCCATTAAGTCGTAACTTCTTCTCTTTCATTTCCTAGAACCTTTTTGTCAAAAATCATTCCTCGATATACTCAGGTCATGTCTGTAGATCGTATCACCTCAAACATCTGGAAACTCTATCTCCATCGTACCATCGGATATTTTCTGGTGATTATGCCGATTATCACGATTTTTTATCAGGAAAATGGACTCTCGATGCAGGATATTTTCGTGATTCAGTCAGTATTTTCCCTTGCTGTTGTCCTTTTCGAGATCCCTACTGGATATTTTTCCGATGTATTCGGGCGTAAGAAGACGATGATTCTCGGGACGATTTTTGGTATCTTCTGACTCGGTATCTATTGTCTCGCTTCTGGGTTCTGGGGATTTCTCCTCGCTGAACTCACTCTCGGAATCGGTTCGAGTTTCCTCTCGGGAACCAATGCTGCCATGCTCTATGACACACTCGTACAGTCAGGAAAAGTCGATGAACACAAAAAAATCTCTGGGAGGATGCAGGCGATATGATGAGCTTCTGAAGCACTCGCGAGCCTCCTCGGAGGATTCCTTGCTGTTATCAGCCTCAGATTTCCTTTCTATTGCCAACTCATTCTCCTCATTGTTTCACTGCCACTGGTATTTTCACTGAAGGAACCCGAAAGACAGAGGCATGATAATCGAGACGGTGCAATCAGATGAATGATAAAAATCGTGAGATATTCATTCTCCCATCATGAGATCCCTTGGATTATACTCTTCACTGGAGCCCTCGGTTCATCGACCCTCGTGATGACATGGATCTCACAGTCCTATTTCACATATGTTTCACTTCCATTGGTATATTTTGGTATTGTTTGGGCAATTTTGAACCTTTCTATCGTTGTATTTTCTCTCTTTGCGCATGATATTGAGGTATTTCTTGGGCGGAAAAAATCACTTATCCTCCTCGCATCTCTCCCAGTATTGGGTTATTTTGGACTTTCATTCACTTCTTCGATTTTCGGAATCGGACTCATATTCTTTTTTTACTTTGCACGAGCATTTGGTATAGTGGTCCTGAATGACTATGTAAATCGAGTAATACCGTCTCATATCCGAGCCACAATTCTTTCGATCCAGGCACTCTCATGGCGAGCCGTATTTGCCCTTCTCGGTCCGGTCATCGGATGGATGAGTGATGTCTACTCACTCCAGTTCGCACTTTTTGCTTCGGGAATCATATTTTCCATGCTCTTCCTGACCTCACTCATATTTCTCTCTCGTAGATGAGTCCTTGATATTTAATCCCTACCTCTATGAATCTTTCTCCATTTCATCTCGTCTGGACCACTATCGCGACGCTTGTCCTCTCGCACTTCTGAGCCAATTACTTGAAGGATAATACTCCGCGAGGCTATATGTTCTGGTTTACGATACTGAATCTGATATTTGGGCTTTTCTTTATGTAGAATGTCTTTCTTTTCATAACTGACGAGGTACCCCTTGAGGGTAAAAGAAACAAAAGGTTCTTCTTTTGGTTGTTCGTTTTTGATTTTGTTTTCGACTCATTTTTGGAAATTCGAAAAACTTGTCCCGAGTCCTCGGGACTCAAACAGTTCCGAATTTCTTCAAAAATTTCATCGACAAAATCAAAAAACTCTCAAAGAAAAGAAGCAAAAATGAGAAAAGAAGAAGGCTTTGTATTGTTTTTTCCTTGATTTTCTCTATACTCGGTCCATCTTTAGAGTTATTTTTCATGTCTACCAATACCCACTTCGCCATCCGTATCGCCTGACCAGCCGGACTCGGGATGCACTCGATCATGGATATCATCGCAAATGCCTTCGCATCACTCGGTCAGCATATCATAACTGATTCTGAGTATCAGTCGATCATCAAGTGAGGGCTGAATTATTATGATGTGCATGTCTGTAGCGAGACTCCCTATATCACGAAAGCTGTCGACATATTGATTAGCTTGAATGAGAAAAATATCACGCCGAACCTCGAGAGCCTGAGAAAGTGATGACTCCTCATCGCGAATCAGAAATGGATCGAGAAAGTAGGAGTGAATTTTCCAAATCTGAGAAAGGACTATATCGTCATCGATCCGCTCATCGAGGATAAGTATGAGAATACCTACCTTCTCGGGATCCTCACAGGCTATCTCGGTCTCGATACAGCAGTCTTCGAACCTGCTATTGCTCGGGCTTTTGCGAAGAAGTGAGAGGAAGTGGTTGCAAAGAATATTGGAATTTTGAGAGAGTATGCAAAAATAGGGAAGGTTTCCGTAATCCCTCTTTTGAAAGAGGATGCCGAGTGAAACGAGGTGGGAGATTTTCTGAAAACAAAAAATCCTCAGTCGCTATCGCGACAGCCCCTTTCAAAAGGAGCTTCCCAGCCACTCCAAATCACCTACGGAAACAAAGCCCTCGCCTATGGAGCGATTGCCTCAGAGCTCGAGTTCTTCGCAGCCTATCCGATGACGCCTGCATCGACGGTCTTATCCGAGATCGTGAACTCGAAAAAGGTGAATTACCTCCAAGCGGAAGATGAGATCGCGGTGATGAATATAGCACTCGGAGCATCCTTCACCGGAGCTCGTGCGATGGTCGCCACGAGTGGTGGAGGATTCGCCCTCATGACGGAAGCGCTCTCATTCGCCGCACAGGCAGAGTTCCCGATCGTCGCGATCCTCTCTCAGCGCGCAGGTCCATCGACAGGAACGCCGACGTATCATGAACAATCGGAGATCAGCTATGCACTCGTACCGACATTTGGTGGTGGAGATCATGTCGTTCTCATCCCGTCGACGATGGAGGAAGCGTATGCTATGGGAGGACAGGCGCTCAATATCGCTCAGAAATATCAAACCACGGTGATCATCCTCACCGATAAGCAATTCTCAGAAGGAAAAGTTACCATCACAGAACTGAAACCTGCACCTGTCGATCGAGGAAAACTCATTGACAACCCAGAAGATGGATTCAAGCGCTATGAACTCACCGATGATGGAGTCTCTCCCTATGTCCGTGTGGGAACTCCGAATGGTGACTTCATCGCGACGAGCTATGAGCACGATGAATATGGAGCGACGAGCGAAGAGATGGATATGAAGGTAGCGATGACTGAGAAACGTGCTCGCAAGCTCCAGGATTTCTATACGAAAGAAGGAATCATGGGATATCGAGTCGTGCATCCTGAAGCGAAGAAGATGATCCTCACATTCTCCCTCACTTCCTATACGGCCGAGGCATGGATACGTGAGAATCCTCTATGGGGAGTGATCATCATCACCTGTCTCAAGCCTCTCGATGCTCGTCTGCGTGAGGTGATCGTCGGACTCGATCGAGTCGTCTTCGTCGAGTCGAACTATTCAGGTCAGCTCGAGGACTATGTCACGAAGGAATTCGGACTGAGATTCGTAGATGGACTCGAAATCAGTCATATCAGAAAATATGACCTGATGCCGTTTTTCTATGAAGATTTTAATCAGATAGAGAAGATGGGAAGGTAGAGAAGATGGAAAAATCTAATAGAAAAACAAGAGAAAAAAACGTAAATGAGAAATAACTTTTCATCAAATGACATACTATTATGAATTAGACATCTGGAAAAAGTCAATTGAAATCACTAGAAGAATATATACAATCACAGAAGGGTTTCCGAAAACAGAACTATATAGTTTAGTAGATCAGATGAAACGGGCTTCAATCTCTATTGGCTCAAATATTGCCGAGTGAAGTGGTCAGGGAACGAGTGCTGGAAATATAAGATTTCTCAATATTGCAAAATGATCTGCCGTTGAGCTCGAAGCACAGATTTGTATTGCGAGAGAACTCTGATTTCTCGAGGAAAATCAATTCTTAGAAATTCTCCAAGAAGTAAATCATTTGATTCGAATGATCTCGCTATTTATCAAAAAGAAAAAAGAATTCGAAAATAAATAGACTACCCCATCAATATTCCCATCACCCTTTCCTTAAGCCTTGTCCTTTTGATCTTTTCTACCTTTTCTCTCCTCCCCCTATTCTATCTCTTCTACCACTATGCGAAGCTGACTCACAAACATCCAATGGTGTCCCGGTTGCGGGGATTTCCTCATCATCATGGCGATCAAAAATGCCTTCAAAGAACTCGGCATCCCATCGCATAAGCGAGTTGTCGTCTCATGAGTATGATGCTCTGGGAAATCATCTCAGTATATCGATGGATATGCCGCTGAGACACTTCATGGTCGTGCTGTCCCATTTGCCACGGGTGTGAAGATGGCGGATCCAGAGCTCACTGTCGTCATCGTCGGAGGTGATGGTGATGGCTATGGGATCGGGATGGGACACTTCATACATGCCTGTCGTCGCGATCTCGATATCACCTATATCGTGTTCAATAATGAGAATTATGCCCTCACGACAGGGCAGTCCTCACCGACGACTCCGATCGGTGCTGTCACGAAGACGGCTCCAGAAGGGAATCTCATCAGGCCACTTGATCCTATCGCTCTTGCCGAACATGCAGGGTGTTCCTTCTCGAAAAAGGCTCATTCGAAAAATTTTGCTGAGATGAAAGAAATTATCAAAGCCGCGATCCAACACAAGGGATTCGCGCATATCGATGTCGAGCAGGATTGTCCATCATTTCGTCGGTGGGCAATGTAGTATTTGATTTGATATATCGAGGAGGAGTTCCACACTATCTATAGATTACTTAATTACTTTTTTATGAGAAAATTTCTTTTGCTTCTCGTCTTTCTATCTCCTTTTCAGGTCCTCGCACAGCCCGTCGAATCTATAGTATCTGATATGAATAATTTCACATGTCCAAGTGGTGCTGAATACAGGATTTGTGGCTGAAATAATGCAAAACTGCATAATCAGTTCGTGTCTGCTATGAAAAAATGAAGTGCCATTCAAGCAATACAGTATTGGGACCAGATGGCCCAGACAGTCGATGGATCGAGTCAATATTCACGGGAGAATATATTACCAGAACCACTTTTTGGTACATATCAACCAGAGGGGGCACAATTACTTCCGGTAAATATTCTCGCAAAGAAAGTATACAAAGGATGAATTATTACTGTTGGAAATGACTGTTCTTCTGGTTGTAGCTTAGAGGATTATTATATATCATTTATGAGATATAAGGATAATGGCATGATCTATATCTATAATCAACCACTGGTCCCAAAGGGGAGCACTCAATATAAGACGTACTCGAAATTGTACAGTTCTGACTATCCACAGTTCGATATCGATATCACAAAGTGATTTCAGAAAGGAAAATTCAATAACAAAGATACAAATGCTACATATCAGGGCTTTCTCATCTCGATAAAAGATGTCTCACAGAAATCCATCGTCAGGGACTATACGATCTCAGATAATTACCGTGTGAAATGAGGCATTGTACAGCATAGATCGATCATGAATGGAGTCGGAGGAGAATCATGGAAATATGTATGGAGTGATACTGATATCGATGCTTCGACGCTCACACTCGCGAGTCCAGAAAATGGGAAAGATAAGTTTGGATCATACTATGGCGGTATCAGACTCAAGATGAATGGAGAAAATGTATTTTTTACCCCTATTCGATCAACATCGAAATTACCGTCTCTCTACTTCCAAGATGGGGTGACTGATAGTGTGTATGTAATGGATTATGGGTATGGGCAACTCCATGTACTTTCCTGAGCCAATGCAAGTGCACTTATTGTCCTCAATAATAGCTATATATACAACTATAATAAATACAATTACGACACGTATTTTAGTGAACTCAAAAAGGTCTGTAATGCTCATGGAGATGATACTCTCCTATATGATATCTCAGCTATAGATAATAAATATTGTTATGGAACTTTCGGGAGTACACCAGGGAATGATATCGTGAAGAAGACAGAAAGGATCCGTTAGATTTATACCATAATTCAGGATATTTAGTCCACTATCTGGACCCTGTCGAATCAGCACATATGAGCATCTACTTCACCTTCTATACCAATATTTTTTTCCTCCTCCCGATCGTCTCTGCCTGGTATCAGAGTGAGTGGATCTATTTCTTCCTCGCGGTATCTATCTGTATCATGAGTACATGGTTCCATACCTTAGAGCTTCGATGACATCGATATTTCTCCCATGTCAGGAAATATGATATCACACTCGCGAGTATATGCTACCTCTATATGATCTATTTCGCATATACGTACCTCGTGGCACCTCGTATGAGCATAGCATTTGTCGGGCTCATGCTCTCACTCGGAGTATATGCCTATAGCAAGATGCAGAGAGAGAAAGATAGAGAGTATATCTGGCATGGTATCTTCCATATCATCATCGGTCTTGTTTCTGGCTGTATAGTCCTTCTCAAATAATTATGATCCTTCTCCTCCCAACTGATACCTGTTATGGTCTCGCCTGAGCATTCACAGAGCAAGATTATATCGAGATCTATCGTCTGAAGTGACGAGACTTCACCAAACAACTTGCCCTCTTGATCGAGGATTTCGACGATATGAGTCAGTATATCGAGATCTCTGATGAGCAGATAGAATTCCTGAGAAAGTATCCGCATCCGTGGAGCTTCCTCGGGAAGAAACGAGAGGATTTCATACTCCCGAGCTGGATGGATAGTGAGAAATATCAGATGATTTCTCTACGAGTTGCTGGGGTCTGCCTTCCAACATTCCAAGATTCCAACATGCCAACACTCCAATTCCCACTCTACCTCACTTCTGCGAACCTCGCAGGAATGCCAGAATCGAAAACTCTCGCCGAAGCGAGAGGGATTTTTCCAGAAGTAGAGTGAATCGATGGCGGAATATGCGATCAACCACCCTCGGATATTTTCTCGATCGGGGAAGATGGGGAGTTACGATATGTGAGGAGGAATTATGGCAGTTAGCTACTAATGTATGAGTCAACTTGATGTTTCAAGATCAAGAGGAAGTTGAGCACACACAATTGGAATGATTAATTGTTGTCGAATGATATATAATTCTCATTGTGTCATCATGCCAGACTGCACGGCATCTTTTCAAAGTACATTGAGTAGCACCTCTAGATGTGGTATATTGAAGTGGCGCTTTAACCATTCTGACCATTGGGTAATAGCATCTTGTTTGCCTGATCTATTTGCAAAATTCATAGCAAGTAATATAAAACCTGAAGGCACATGTACATTATGAAGCATAAAATGTCATAATCATAAGATCCAAGATTTCCTTGCGTTTGATAATCACTCATCATGTGCTGCTACTACGTATAGAAACTTTCTTAATCAATCATCTCAATAAGCTATTCTAAGTTGATTTAATCAGTCTGTTATTTTCTCCGCGGTAATAGTTGGATTCTGATCATCATATAGGGGAAAAATTTGAGCCTCCAATGATGCCGGATCTCAATAAAAACTGTTTCTTGTATCAAAGAACCACTGTTCTCTTTGGACAAATAGATGCTCAGTATCTCTAGGTGTTTGCATACTTCTTATTCCAGGTTATCTGCCGTTTCGCATAGTTTCGCGAGTGTTGTTGTACGAGGTGGATAGATTCTGCGAGTGAGATACGTCACTCGAGGTGATCGACCACTTCCTGGTACCCGATGGTCGCGAGACCTGGGCAGGACGAATTAAAATTACCTATAATGTATGAGATTTCTTCGATAAGTCAAGTTGAAAACATTTCGGCAACTCTCAGATCGATATGTGCATAGAGTGCTGCTCGATCCGTATCTGTATAGGGAGTGAGAAAGAGGGGAGAAAAACGAGGTACTTTCTGTCACTGTGCCTCCATCTTGGATCTGCCAGTCGCACGGAATACCTCGAGACCACGCATCACATAGCGATAGTTCCCAACCTCGAGTTCATGAGCGTATTCGGGATCGATATCCTCGAGCATCTTCCAGAGAACCTCATTTCCTCACGCAGTACGTATTTTTTCCAACTCTTCGCGATATTCCCAATTTGGAGGCGTATCTGGGTATGCCATCTCATAGAGGATGCCATCTATGTAGAGCCCCGTTCCACCACAGAGAATCGGGATTTTTCCTCTTCGATGTATCGTCTCTATGATCGGCAGTGCATGATCGACATAGTCTACGACCGAGTACTTCTCACTCGGTGAGATCACATCGAGCATATGGTGAGGGATTCATCGCATCTCGCTCGTTGTCACTTTGCCTGTTCCGATATCCATGTATCGATAGATCTGCCTCGAATCTACAGAGACGATCTCACTATCGAGATATTTCGCGATATCTAGAGAAAGCGCTGTTTTACCGCATGCAGTCGGTCAGTAGATGACGATGACTTTCTCATATGGTGTAGTTTTTTTGAGAAAATCCTTCAGGAGCTTTTCTATGGATGTGTTCATATCTGTACCTTCAGTGAATAGTCTTTCCGAATAGTATCGATAGAGTCATCACAGTCCTCGATAATCCCGATCAGTATGGAGAAAAATGGCACTCATATGAGGAGTCCTATGAGTCAGAAATAATGCTCTGATATCGTCAGGATCAGAAAAGTGACAAAGACGGGGAAGTGGACATAGGAGGAGACGATTTTCGGATTGAGATAGTAGGCCTCGACGACATGGACGACACTGATCATCGCGAGCACCCAGAATACTGCCCAGAGTCACGCGAATCCATAGGCGATGATGATTATCGGGACTCCCGAGATGATCGTGCCGAATACAGGGATAAATCCAAATATAAAAACAATCAGAGAAAGCGTGATAATATAGGGAAAGTTGGTTCCTGCATGCATGAAACTGATGATGACGAGTCCGATCGTCGTGACCATCGCATTCACGAGGGCGATGATCGCCTGAGCTCGGAATATCATCCCGAATCCTGTGCCGATCTTTCGGGCGATGATCGCGTACTCTTCATAGAAAAATGCGAAATTCCCATCACGCATCTTTCGTAGAAATGACTCTATCTTCTTGCGTTCCATGATGAATATATAGGAGAGGATGAGTCCGATGAGGAACTTCAGGAGGATAAGTCCGCCACTGGTGATATTGTTCAGCGCGAATTGTCCGATCGATCGGAAGTTCGCAGGACTAAAGATCTCTTTCGCAGTCTCTTGGAGTCCGAGATTGACGGCTGCTGCTTGTTCGATCTTCGTGATGAATTCTTGACCTCTGATGGCAAATTCTGGTGCACGTGTGATGAATTCCTGGATATCAGTACCGATTTTTGGTACAATATTGATAAAGATGAATGTCACTACCGTGATAAAGAGGAGGTAGAGAAGCGTCACGACGATATTGGTCGTGGAGTATTTTGTCGCGAGTCTATGCCGAGTATCACGCTTTCACTTTTCTCACCAACTATGTATTTTCTGCGCGATAGCCTTTCATGCTTCGAGAAAGATATAGGCACAGATGAATATGATAAAAAACAATGCGAGAAAATCGAAGAGGAGCCAGATGATTAGTCCGAGGGCACTCCATGCGATCAGTTTCTGGAAAAACTTCTCTGAGAAGATGAGGGGAAGGAGGATTTTGAACATATATAGAGGATAGAAGTGAGAAGCCTAGATTCAGGATGTGCCTTACGTTTTTGGAGAGTGCTTAGAACACCTCATCGACATTGAGCGCGGATCGGATATTTTCCTCGAGGCGACATTCGACACTCCATGATCATGTGAAAATAGATCCGAGTGATTCGATGAGGAGATTTTTGATTTTTGGCGTATTGACTCGATCATAGTTCCAGGATTTCTGGAATATGAGTGTGAGTGCCACTCATTCGACCTGGAATCTGGCGGATTTGATATCTGTCATGAGGGCAGGGTTTTTGTCTCGGAAATGAGTGATCAGAGTGGGGAAGGAAAATAGTTGGGTAGTGGGTTGG
>JAYVLL010000096.1:0-4945 GCA_043759495.1 Candidatus Altimarinota bacterium | reverse complement strand
TCTCAGGAGTCTCAGGAGTCTCAGGAGTCTCAGGAGTCTCAGGAGTCTCAGGAGTCTCAGGAGTCTCAGGAGTCTCAGGAGTCTCAGGAGTCTCCACCTCTTGGATATATCCACTTGCGAGGAGTCCCTCTGCGATATCCGCGGGGATGTCTACGATGTTACCGTGAGAGTAGCTTTTTGAATCAATATTGATTCCGGCTATAAGAATTTTGTACATAAAAAGAAAAATTAAGAATTGGGACTATGGATAGAAGTGATGAACTGTGGCCAGGAGTAGCCACAGTATCCAGATGAAAAAGTGAGCGTAGAAAATAGTGACGAGGTGAAATGACTTATTTGTCACCCAATTGGCTATTTTCGTTCTTGTCTGCGAGAGCGAGAGGAGTAGTTCACTGAGATGGAGTGGCTCATACCGTGTTTCATTTTGGGGCATAGAGTGAAGTTAGAAAAGTATCAAGTTCGGCCACTGATTCCTCCCATATGAGATCTATACCGAGGAGATCCTCGAATGCGTCCGAGATCGTATCTCGATACATTTTGATCTGGTTATGGAAGACGAGTTGTTTGAGTGCCTGGGCTCACATTCCCTTGGCACTACTCGTCACTTCGATCCCTTGGAACTCCTCGGGGATATTCATGATGGCATATGCCTGGCGAGTGAGCGATGATATGTGTTCCATCTCGATGGTGATATTTTCGAGTGATGGCGTTGCGAAGTCGATACTTGCGTCCCCATCAGCACCTGAGAGAACACGCCCTGTGAGCTTTTCAGGGGCTATCTTGCCAGTCATATTGTCCACTGCATGAGAAGGAATTTGTATATTCCGCATGATCATCCACGGCTCAGCATGTGCCATGAATGTCGCCTCGATCATCGTGATATTGCGATCGATAGCGTTCACGAGAGATATGATCTCTGGGAAGAATCCGAGTGACTTATCACCGAGATATGAGAACGCGGGGAATGTGAGCCCTGTCCTCTCGATCTCTTGCATATTCTTCGTGAGGAGAGTGCTTGAGAGTGGTACTTCTGTCCCGATCTGTGAACTCTGACCCACCACGGTGAACTCAGTTGATCCGACCTGATTCGTGAGGCGGTAGAGCTTGACCTGATTGTATCCTACGAAGAATATACGCTCTAGGGCATAGCTGACTGATGCGGAGCCAGAGAGACCACTTGTCGACTCCTTGAATGTATGGATTTCCTTGTAGAACTTCGTGCCACTCTCGTCTATATAGGTGCTGATAGACTGAGGAGATACGCGAGCGAGCGTGAGATTCGCACCATCTGATACTACTTTCATACCTGAGAACCCTACCGCTACAAGGTCAGAGATCGTATCTCTCACACACTCATATTCTTTCTCCTCTGGGAGTCATACCATTGCCTGATAGGTCGATACAGCTGACTTGTAGATATTGGATCCGATGATGAGAGTCCGAGGATCAACCGGCATCCAAAACCCGAGATCCATACCGGGTGTATAGTTTTTATATGGGAAAAGGGGGTTAATGAGCTTGATGATCTTGGTCGTGATATAGAGGTAGTTCGGATCTGTTTGATCCTTATAGTATCCAGCCTCTTTTTTACCGAGGATCTGCTCTATCTCTCGGAGTGCTCGTATGTCGGAAGTAGTGATTGCCATATTTTAGAGTTCGGTGTAAGCGATAGAGAGCGTGATATTTTTCGTCCTGACATTGTGTTGCTCGTCGAACATCACCGGCGATTCGCTTCGTTTGGTTATACCGTTGATCTGTACTTCTCCACAAGGCTGTCCGATATAGGCGTTGTATATATCCTGATAGGCAGTGCGAGCGATGAGATCAGCCTGATTAGATGCGAGTTCGTTATTCCCGACGATGACGATATTGATGATGTCATTTTGTCCGATGAGGCCTGTATCGTCCGATCGCCTCTCTCCGCCGTTCATCAGTGGTGCGAGATAGAGGTAGGTCTTTTGTACTGGGAGTGGTTTCACTGGAGATGTGTAGAAAAATCATCCTGGACACTGCGATTTCATCCAACTATTCGCCTCGAGAGTATCGAGGAGGAGCGAGTAGTCAGGCGATTTAATGATGAACGTCTCTATCATAGTTTTTTAGTGTCACATATCCTGATCGATCTCTATCTGAGTTCTCGCAAACATCTGAGCCCCTGCCGAGTTCTGGTAGAACACTTTTCCTTTTTTGTGCCAATTCTTCGATCGACCGTTTCCTCACTCGACATACTTCGCGTACGGGACTGCGGAGTCATCGACGGTCACTCGACCGATGATATTGCGTCACTCGACACGTACTTTGTCGACTGTGATATGATCGATGAGATTCTCGGTATCTGTTGGTGTTTTTGCTTGGACGAGCTTCAGAGCCTTTTCGCTCAGTTGCTCGACATAAGAGGTTCACGCTTGTATCACCTCTGTTTCGATCTCTCCGATGAACTGATCCCATGATATTGCCATTATTGTGAGGTTCGAGTAGTTGTGAGCTGTAGGCTTTCAGGTCATGAGAGCATCTTTTTGCGTCTCATGGCGTTCACGGTGTAGTCTTCTCCATAGAGAGTGACGATATCACCACGCTCGATACAGTACTCTACTTTTGTGTATATGATGGTATTGACTCATGGTGTGAGCTTTGCAACATCTGATCCTGCGAGATATCCGAGATTGTTTTTTGCAAAATACAGATAGCAAGGGATGTTGTCATAGATACGCTGGTACTTTTGTACTTGCTCTCGCTTGATAGTCTGCATTTTCCCTCTGGAAACGCACATCGTGTCTGTGAGGAATTGTGAGAACATAATTAGAGAGAGATGAAGCGACCTGAGGTCATATACTGGAATAAAAGGGATTCTATATCTGGAGTGATAAATGACTGGTAGTTGTTTTTGACATGCGACTGAGCGTATGAGACCTTGTGATCTCCTATCTCCTCGCTTGCGATCTTGTCAACCATACCACCTGGGTTGGTTCCTCCACCTCATCGAGTGAATATCACACCCATGACGAGGATGACGGCGAGTTTCATAGGATCTGGCATCACTGGCATATTAGCACCTGCGTCGCCCTGATCTACGAATTGAACTTGTCCACCACCCTGTAGCGATGGGATATACTTCAATGGGTTTTTATACATCCATACGCCGAGGTAGCGAAAAACTACTTGCTCGGCGTTGTAGATGAGAGCCTCTATCTGTGACTCTCACATTTCTACGATTTGAGAGTTCTGAGAGTTATCTCGAACCTCTTTTGCAGTTATGTGCGTTGGTAGTGTGAGAGCCATTTTTAGAAGTTAACCGATTAAACGATGAGTCCAGTGATAGCACCGTGCTTCTCTTTTGCATTGCGAATGACGAGAGTGAACTCACCACGAACACGCTTTGCAACTCCGTCCTGTCCTGGCTGTGTAGCATCGAGAACCGCAAAGTCACGGTTTCCGAGTGGTACTACTCCCATCTCATTGAGATTGAGGACATAGACAGTACTTGTGTCAGTCATACCAGCATCGTAGATGATACGATGAGTAGTTCCGAGTGATGAAGTGAATGTCTTCGCTCCGAATCCGAATGATGACTCACCTCCATTGTTGGTGATATTCATAGCCGTAACACCACCGTTTGCCTGCGAGAGTTTCGCGAGAGCTCCTGAGTGACGCCCATTTGCTACGAATACAACATCATCGATCTGTCCACCACGATCACGAATCCCGTTGAGGACTGAGTTGAGCATATCGTTCGTGAGAGTTGTACCAGATGCAACGTATACATTAGCCCCTGATCCAGTGACAAAACTACGGATACCACCCATTGTTCCATTTTCACCAGCTGTACGAAGTACGCGGCTACCACGGAAGAGTCCTTTACTCATTCGCTGTGCAAGTCCTTGCATAGCACGCTTGAGTTGTACCTGTTCGTCGTTGTACGCTCCGTATGTAGGAGTCTCGATAGTAGTTCCAGAGATACCGATTGTTGTCGAGAGGATTTCTGTAGCATTGTACTGAGGAGTACCGAGTCCGAAAATACCAGTCTCTGCGAGAGAGTTTTCTGGACGAGGACGAGAGATCTCTTCGAGTGTATCTGTAGCACCAACAGTGAGAGTCGATCCCACTGGATATGCTGAGAGGGTGAATACATTTGTACCAGTATTGATCGCTGTGATCTTTGCCTGTACACCTGTATTGACACCTGCTGCGGTAACGACTTCAACGATCGTTCCTACTTCTGCCTTGGCGACGAGAAGATTTGTATTGTCGACTGTTGCACTACCAGCACTGTATGCCGTGAGAGTATACTTGAGTGGGAGGAGGACATCCTCGAGCCATTCGTGCTTGTTGTTGCGAGCGGGTGCACATTGTCCTGGATTTGCCATAAGCATACCGAGGAGTTCTGAGGTTTGTGGGGCTACAACCTTGAAAAAGTCGCTTGCCACATCTCGAATTGCGAGATTATTATCTGGGGTTGTGAGACCTGCTGCTGCTGCCATATTTTGGAAAATTTAAGAGTAAAATCCCTTATTTCGCTTGATGAAGTGCCCAAATAGCGTTCGTATCGCCACGCTTTACGGCTGAGTCGATTTCTGCTCGTTTGGAGATATCAATATCTGGTTTCTGTCCTGTAGGAGTTTGACCAAATGGTTGAGCCTTTGCACTTATCTTGAGAGCTTGGGATAGGAGAGCTGTTTTTGTTGCGAGAGTATCCTGTACGAGTCCTGAGGTCATCATCTCGTCGTAAAAAGATTTTTGATCCTTATCGAGTGCTGAGAGTTTGGTCTCGAAATCCTTATTGAGGATAGCCTCGTATTCTGCTACTTTTCCTGATAACTGCTCGACTTGACCAGTACGCTCGGCAAGTGTAGTGTCTCGCTCAGTGAGAACCTTCTCAAAATCTCACTTTGCGATTGCCTCTTGCTGTGCTTTTTCAGCCTCTGCACTTTCATACTTTGCGAGTTTT
>JAYVLL010000095.1:0-5722 GCA_043759495.1 Candidatus Altimarinota bacterium | reverse complement strand
TCCCCGAGGATATCCGATATGTGCGGAGGAGTATCTGCTCCAATCTTCCCAGGATCTGCTCCATCTCATCCACCGACTCATGGATCTCGAGTCACTCCTGGCTTCTCGGGGATGAGGAGTGGAGGTGTTATTCCCAGAGAGAGCTTCTGACTCATCGAACTGGATGCTGTATTCTTCACTCAACTATACTTCAGTACTTCGGAGAAGAGTATCGTATCGATCCGATCGATATCCGAGATGATATCATAGTCAGAATTCGTCGTATCTCCATCGGTATAGAGCCCGATCGAAGAGATCTTCTGGATGCGGTCGATCTCTCTCCCTTTCCGCTCTACTATGTCAGTATATCGATCCTGGAGACAGAGAACGAGTCACTGATACGTATCGATCGTGAGTACTTTTCCCTTCAGTTTCTCAGACTGTGCGAGTGCTGCAGAGAGATTCGCATAGTTTACTGTTCCATAGTTGAGTATCTTCTCATCACTCATGAGCTCTGCTATATACTCGATCCCGGGACATCATACTCAGAGTTCTCCGAGTGTTTTTGTCTTTTCGAGTTCGAGTCGGACACTCCTATTGATCATGGAATAACTTCCATCATCGATCACAGAATAGAAATCGAGACCCAGCGCTTTTCCTATATAGCCAGAATCGTCAGCAGCATATGAAAAAAATGGCATACAGATGCCAAGAGTGAGGAGTATGGAGAACCACTGTTTCTGCATGGTTCTATTGTATCGAAAAGCAGGAGAAATTGCAAAAATTTGGAAAAAGAAAAATATTCGGTATAGTCTGTTAAAAGTTAAAAGTTAAAAGTTAAAAGTAGTATTTATTTTGTCATCATCATTCTATGCTCAAATATATCGTTGCACTCATATCATTTTTTCTCCTCGCATCATGCTCCACTGTCAGTGTTCCTCCAGGGAAAATATCTTCCTGAACAGTACAGACGACGATGATCGATGCCCCGACATACGGTTCAGGGAATCATATGATCGAGTATTTTGCTGATTTCCAGTGTCCTGCATGTATCCGTTTTTCTCAGACATTTCTCCCGATTCTCGAAGAATTCGCAGCATCAGGGAAGCTCATCATGGTCTATAAACAATTCCCACTCACAGGTCCTCATAAGAATGCCTACCGAGACTCGATCGCTGCTCTCTGTAGCGCTGAACAAGGACAATATCTTCCCTATAAAAAAGCACTCATAGCTCTGGAGGAATCAAAATTCCCAACAAAATGAAGTGTCTCAGACAGTGAGCGTGTCGATGCGACCAAGGATACAGGTATTGACCAAGAGAAATTTGCTCAGTGTCTCAGTACAGACAAGTACAAGGCAAGTGTCGACCGAGACATGGCAGATGGAGATGCAAAACGTGTCAACGCTACTCCGACAGTGATCCTCGATGGGACCAAGCTCGATCTCTCTATATTTCGCGATGAGAACATGTTCCGCGAACAGATGGGAAGGATCCTCGCAAATTAGTCATCAAAACCGAAAAATAGATCCTCGTGAGAACGATGGATCTATTTTCTATACTGGATCTAGATATCTTCCACGATTCGTTCGTCTACATGTTCAGTGTAGATGACTTCGAGCCGACGGTTCTCGATCGTGAAGACTGATTTTCGTAGCCCCGAGGGAAGGGCTTCATATGGGAGAATCTCTGTGGACATCTTCGAAGTCAAGAGATCAATAATCGTATCGATGAGGATATTGAATTTTTCCTCGTATTCACTCAGAATCATAGATTCACTCCATATTCCCGTATCTGAGTAGAGTTTGAAATAATGCATCTTTAACCGAAAGATATATCATCGGATAAGATCGAGAGATTTATCGAGAAAGATTACCGATTTCATACAAGAGTATTATTTTGCAACAGTGTATTGAGGTCAGCCTTTTGTTCCATTGCGTAGGCTCGGAGGACTATTTTTGCTTCCTCGGGTGTATATCTTTTTTCTTGCATATTTTAGAGAAAAATTATAGAGGAATTGTATATATTTCTCTCGGGAAGTCAAAAATTATAAACCCCCTGAATTTAAAAAAAGTTATAGGTAGATGTAAAAACGGGAAAATCTTGAGTTATACCAAATTACAATAATTCTCGCTTCATTTTTTACACCCATATTTTTCCGATGTACCCTATTTTGTCATCCTCGTAGAGGATCTGATCCAAGAAAGAATAATAGGAAGAGATTCTCCTTCGGAGAATGGCAAGAAAGGGAGAGTTTAGTATATAGTGGGAATTATTGTAATTTTGCATTACTCTTGTCTATCTTTACTCTATCACCTTAAATAACTCTTCCAGACTGGTCTTTCACTGCATCGCCTTCAGTATTCCATCTTCCCGCATGAGCATGAGGTCTCACTTGCGGGCAGTCTCGATTATCTCTCTCGGACTTGCTCCAGAGCGGATAAGTCCACGGATCGCATCAGAAAAATTCATCACCTCATAGATACCGACGCGTCACTTGTACCCAGTCATGCCACAGAGCTCACACCCCTTCGAGCGGTGGAGTGTGTAGGCATCTTTCTTTGCCGCGAGACCGGCGATACCGATATCTTTCAGCATCCATTTGATGATATCGACCTGACTCTGATCTGCCTCATAGGTCTCGATACAGTGTGAGCAGAGGCGACGGACGAGGCGCTGAGCGATGATGACATCGAGACCCGAGGCGAGGATATAGTTCGGGACTCCCATATTCATGAGGCGTTCGATCGTCTCTCAGGCACTCTTCGTATGGAGCGTCGAGAGGACGAGGTGTCCTGTCATAGCAGCCTGCATAGCGATAGTCGCTGATTCGAGATCGCGGATCTCACCGATCATGATGATATCAGGATCCTGCCTGAGGAGTGCCTTCAGTCCTGTCTCATAGCTGTATTTCTTCTTCTCATCGACCTCACTCTGGATGATTCCAGAGAGTTCATATTCGATCGGATCCTCGAGGGTGATGATCTTTCGTTCTGGAGTATTGAGGGTCGTGAGCATCGAGTAGAGGGTCGTCGTCTTTCCGCTTCCAGTCGGTCCAGTGACGAGGATGGTTCCACTTTTTTTCTTCATACTCTTCTCGATCTGGCGTTTCGATGTCCACATGAATCCGAGCTCTTCGATCTGAGGAATCGATCGAGTCGAGTCGAGTATACGACAGACAGCATTCTCACCATAACGAACAGGAAGCGTCGAGACACGGACATCGATACGATCCCCACCGTCGGTGATACGATATTTTCCATCCTGAGGAACTTCAGTGATATTGAGCTTCATATTACTCTTGTACTTCAGTCGTTCGAGGAGGAGCTTGTATTCGCTCTTCGCGAGTGTCGTGATCGTCACGAGATCCCCATCGATGCGGAGCCTGATGGCTATATCTACCTCCGTAGTATCATAGTGGATATCAGAGCTCCCGAGTCCGAGAGCTCCACGAGTGATAACGGAGAGCGCCATATCGCTATCCTGACTCTTGAGAAGGAGGTGGAGATGTTCGACGAGTTCTCTGTAGCTGCCATTATCATTTTTTGTGATGAGTTTTTCCTTCTGGGAAGCGACGAGCTCATGGAACTCTTCCTCATCCCGTATCGCAAGGACGAGAGGTGGTTCTTCAGCGGGTACTGGAGATGTTTTTGGATCGAGAGGAGTCATGGCGAGATAGTAGCAGAAAAGTGATATTTTTGCAAATCTAGGATCCAAAAACTTGTATTTATTCGAGATTCTCTATAATAGCTGTACCGAATATATAACTATACATCCTATGAAAAATATACTTATTGGAATTATTTTTCTGTCCAGTCTTTTGACGTGAGTGCTCTATGCAGAATCCTCAACGCCAATCACACAGATAGATGCTCAAGTCCAAATGACTGAGGCACCGAGCTATGGTACAGGAAAGATCGTTGTTGAGTATTTTCGCGATTATCAGTGTCCAGCCTGTCGCGTCTTTACGCTCTCATCTCTACCGCTTCTCGAAAGATTGGTACATGAGTGAAAAATCACACTCGTCTATCGTCAGTATCCACTCACTGGTATCCATCAGAATAGTTATCGTGATGCACTTGCGTCACTCTGCGCTGCAGAACAGGGTAAATATCCGAAATATTCTCAGAAAATATATTCTCTCGAATATAGAAGAAGGGGAAAAGATATTTCTGATACTCAACGTGTAGGGCTATTGAGTGGTATAGATATGGATAAGAAACAATTCCGGACATGCCTCAGGAGTGATCGATATGCCTCACGTATCGATGCTGATAGAGAGCAATGAGCTCTGTATGGGGTAGATAGTATCCCGGCAATTGTAGTAGATTGGAAGCTTCTGGAGTATTCAAAAATCATGAATGAAGAGAGTCTTGAGTCATCGATTATACAGTAATCCTAACGATTCATGTCCTTCATCATGCGAAATGAATCATTCACGTGTGAATCCTGTGGTCGAGAGGTGTCACTGCATCCGACGGGTTCCGCACGCAATCACTGTTCCTATTGTCTCTCATCGAAGCATGTGGATGCAGATTTTCCAGGAGATCGTGCTGCTGAGTGCCACGGTATCATGGAGGCAATTGCGATGGACTGGAAGAAGGGGAAAGGTGACATGATCCGACATAAGTGCAAAAAATGTGGGAAAGAAATGCTCAATATCGTCGCCCTAGATGATGACATTCTCGGATTTGTGAAAAGGATGAATAGATCCAAATAGAGAATACAGAGAGAGTTGAAAAATCTTATTGACTCCATCTATACTATGTATGTACTCAGTACATGATACTCCTCTGGTGAGAAGAAAAAAATGCATCGACACAAGATAAGCATAGCATATCCTTCGAAGACGTACAAGAAGCTATCCGATGAGGAAAACTCCTCGCTATACGTACACATCCAAATACTGAGAAATATCCACACCAAAAAATAATCTATGTCGATATCGATGACTACGTCTGTGCTGTCCCTGCGGTTCCGATACCCTGAGGGTACTTCCTCAAAACCGCCTATAGAAGCCGTGTCGCCACTCGAGAATTCCTCTAAATTACTTACTATGACTCTACCAGATACATCGTACTATACTGAGCTCGAAGGACTCATGCAATCTGGGATATTCGGTTCCTCTATCGAAAAAGAAGAGGAGAAAAACATCCTTCAGGCTTTCCTGAAGACTCGTTTTTGACCTGTAGAAAGGGGGAAAGCCCTCTCACTCAAAATGTCAGAGACGACGCTGGCGCGTCTCAAAATCCGCTCGAAAGAAGAAGATATACCATATCAAACCCTGATAGGATCTGTTATGAAGAAATGGCTCGATGGTCGATTTACCGAGAAAAATTAGTATGCAGGTTTTTTTTGATACATTCTCGAAATACATCCTTCCAGAGGATATTCTCATCCTCGCTGTGAGTGGAGGAGTCGATAGCATGGTGCTCCTGGATCTGGTTCTGAGAAATCACCCAAAAGAACAGATCATCGTCGCACATTTCGATCACTCACTTCGAGGAATAGAATCCGATGAGGATAGTATATTTATCGCCGATTTTTGCGAAAAGTGAAATATCCTATTCGAAGTGGAAAAAATGGATATCAGCACACTCGCACAAGAAGAGAAGATGAGTATCGAGATGGCAGCACGAAAATATCGATATATTTTTCTTCATGAGATTGCAGAGAAATATGTGGCAAAATATATCCTCACGGCACACCACCTCGATGATCGTATCGAAACCGCGATGTTCAAT
>JAYVLL010000094.1:0-6148 GCA_043759495.1 Candidatus Altimarinota bacterium | reverse complement strand
GAACGAAAATGGTACGTCATCGATGCTACCGGACAGAATCTCGGACGACTCTCTACGAGAATCGCTCGATTGATCTCTGGTCGTGATCGTGTCGACTTCACTCCACATATCGATAATGGTGCCTACGTCATCATCCTCAATTCTGAGAAGATCACCGTCACGGGTTCGAAGGAATCAGTGAAGATGTACCGATCTCACTCACAGTATATGGGTGGACTCAAGGAAACGGTTCTCTCGAAGATGCGAGTGAAGAATCCTGCTCACATCCTCAGACATGCAATCGAGGGAATGCTCCCGAAGAATAAGCTCCGGAGCGATATGTCGATCAGACTCAAGGTCACCATCGGAGCGAATCATGACTACGCAGCACAAAAACCAGAAACGATCACTCTCTAGTTTACGAGAATTTCATCACTTACCTTTAATTTACCTTTATGTCAGAGAAAAAATACGCATATGCCATCGGAAGACGAAAAACAGCTGTAGCAACAATCCAGCTCTATACAGGAAAGGGACAGAATACCGCCAATGGCATTCCTCTCGAAACGTATGTGAGTCGAGCAGATCTCTTTCAGAAGATCTATTCTCCACTCAAGACCGCTGGTCTCTCTGATGCATTTCACTTCGATGTACAGGTATCAGGTTCATGAGAAAATGCTCAGGCTGAAGCCATCCGCCATGCGATCGCTCGAGCTCTCGTCGTCACTGACGAGAATCTCAGAAAGGCACTGAAGGGTGCTGGACTCCTCACTCGTGATTCACGAAAGGTCGAACGAAAGAAGCCAGGTCTCCATAAGGCTCGTAAAGGACCTTCTTGGTCGAAGCGTTAGAATCAATATTCAATTTTTCACTATATCAATTACGAATATATGAGAACAGTTCCGGTATTCATCACTCCACCATTGAACTATTAAATAATTATCCCCATGCCTACTATCAACCAGCTGGTTCGTCGCAAAAGAAAAGATGTTACCAAAAAGAGTAAATCTCCTGCACTCCAGTTCAACCGCAATAGTCTCAAGAGAACTATGAGCCCGATCACAGCACCTCAGCGCCGAGGAGTCTGTCTGAAGGTATACACGAGTACTCCGAAAAAGCCAAACTCTGCTCTCCGAAAGGTCGCAAAGGTACGTCTCACGAACGGGTATGAGGTCATCTCCTATATCGGAGGTGAAGGACACAATCTCCAGGAGCACTCAGTCGTCATGATCCGAGGTGGTCGTGTGAAGGATCTTCCAGGTGTACGATATCATATCGTACGTGGTGTTCTCGACTGTCAGGGTGTCGATAAACGTGGTCAGAGTCGCAGTCTCTATGGTGCAAAAAAACCAAAAGCGAAGAAGAAATAATAGAGTAAATGACAGGATCATCCACCCAATAATAACAATCCAATAATCTAACCATCCAATTATGAGTACCAAAGGAAGCGTAGCATTCACGACAAAAAACGAACGACTCGCGAAGTTCGTGAACTATGTCATGAAGTGTGGTAAAAAAACACTCGCATATAAGATACTGAATCATACATTCGATATCCTTCGTGAAAAGGGATATACCAATCCTGAAGATGTATTCGATAAGGCTATCGACAATGTCATGCCAAAGATCGAATGTCGTCCGAAGAGAGTCGGTGGATCGATCTATCAGGTGCCTACAGAGGTTCCTCCTGGTCGTTCATTTGCACTCGCTTCTCGATGGATACTCACGGCTGCACGAGGAAAGAGTGGGAAAGACTTCGCACACTACCTGGCTCAGGAGTTCATCGACGCAGCGACTGAGACTGGAACCGCTGTGAAGAAGAAGCTCGATATCTATAAGATGGCAGAAGCGAATAAGGCATTTGCACGATTTGCTGGAAATAAATAGAAAATCAATCAACCAATGTTTCAATATATGAATTACGAATATATGAAACCACCCGTCCATTATTCGTAATTGAACCTTAACTCATTAATAATTACACTGTATGGCACATAAGAAAGCGATGTGATCGACCGTCAACGGTCGAGATTCACAAGGAAAAAGACTCGGAGTCAAGATATATGGTGGACAACCAGCTATTGCGGGAAGTATCATCATCCGTCAGAAGGGAAATGCCTTCTGGGCTGGAACAGGTGTTTCACAGTGAAGGGATTTCACACTCTTCGCAGTTCGTGAAGGTGTCGTATCTTTTCAGGAAAGACGTCGTGTCCGATTCGATGGACGCGTCTATCGTGATATCTATGTCTCAGTCGCCTAGATTCGTATACAGTGAAGGGTATACAGTAAGAGATTAGACTTATACTGTGAACCTGTAACGTGCAACTTTTAACTAAAAACCTATGTCATTCGCTCCTCAACAACAACTCTCGAAAGTTCGCGGTAAAAAACGATATTCAGCATGGCTCCATCTGAATGCAAAACGCCTGAAGGATCTCGTATCTCTCCAGTACAATGCAGCAGGAGAAGCGATCGCACTCTCTCACTTCGCATCCCCGATCACTGGTGAATACAAGGGTCGAAAGGTCTACTCTGTCAGAACGACAGGTTCGAAAAAAGCTATAAAGAAGATACGTGCGTAATAGTTATTTTTTGCTCTGTCATTTCGATCCGCCACGGCGGAGAGAAATCTTGCTCTGTAGAATATCCCAAAAAAACTCGTCCGAAAGGGCGAGTTTTTATTCGCTTTTTTCCTCATTTTCTCTATACTCCTGCCAACTGCCAACTGCCAACTGCCAACTGCCACTGTCAACTCCTAACTGCCATCTCTATGCAATCCCGACGAAAATCTCGTGAGTTCCTCCTCCAGTCTCTCTACGCCCGTGCCAATCAGGGGAGTATATTCGATCGTGCAACATTTATCGAGAACTATTTCTCGGCTGAGAACCACATCGATCTCGATACGACATACGTCGATCGCATCGAAGGTGTACTGGTCTATAAGGAATCAGAACTCCTCTCCATCATATCATCGCTCGCACCGAAGTTCGACCTCGCGACGATGCCGATCCTCCATATCCTGATCCTCATGATCGCACTTACAGAGATTCTCTATACTGGAGATCTCGAGATCCCTGAGAGTGTCTCGGTAAATGAAGCTATCGAGCTCGCGAAACACTTCTCAGATGATCATGGACGAATGTTTATCAATGGCGCATTGTCGACTTTCCTGAAGCAGAGAGAAGGTATACTGCTCGGGAAAAAGGATGGAGCATTTCGGGTATTCGGATAATATCCCCAGAATTCTTCACGAAAGTTGGGGATTTTTTTGGTTTGGAGAAAGACAAGTTTTTCGTAAAATCTCCCTATGCCATCTATCTCATCCTACCTTGCGAAAATCCAGTCCTCACTTGCCTCTGGTCATGCCACCGAGCATACGTATCGTCCCGAACTTCGAGATCTCTTTGCCGAGTTTACGGAGTTCCATATTATCAATGAGCCGAAATGAAGTGAACATGGGAAGCCTGACTTCATATTTCTCAAGTGAGAATGAAAAGATGCCTTTCCTATCGCCTATGGAGAAGCAAAAGATATGCATATCGGGCTCGAAAAAATCGAGAAATCCGAACAACTTGCGAGGTATTTCGGATATGCGAAACTCATCCTGACCA
Organism: Candidatus Altimarinota bacterium; assembly: GCA_043759495.1. Taxonomy (GTDB): domain Bacteria; phylum Patescibacteriota; class Gracilibacteria; order BD1-5; family UBA2023; genus STC-74. The sequence continues at coordinate 2,558 of JAYVLL010000094.1, read as the reverse complement.
ATGGCATCGAATTCCGATTCTATAAAAATGGTATCCGCTATGGTGAACCTATCATCCTCGCGACGAAGAAAGATGCGACTCTGACGATTCTCGAAGAGAATTTCGGAAAATTCACGGATAGTCTCATGGGTTTCCTCGCGAGTGCTGTAGACACGATACGTCGCGCGAATCACCTGGCTGAGATCATGTGAGGAAAGGCTCGTCGCATACGGGATAATCTCCGTGAAATGATGGGAAATACAGAGAAATTCCCCGATATCTGGAAACTCTACTACACCTTCAAGTCTGAGATCCTCCATGATCTCACGACCCATGATTTCGCTGATCTCTATGCTCAGACACTCGTCTATGGTCTCTTCGTGGCTCGCTATCACGATCAGACTCCAGAGACTTTCTCTCGATCAGAAGCTCGTGATCTCGTCCCGAAGTCGAACCCTCTCCTTCGTCGATTTTTCGACCATATCGCGGGAGAGTGATACGAGAAACGTCTCGAATATATCGTCGATGAGCTCTGTGAAGTATTCGCACATGCTGATGTCCATGCACTCATGCATGGTATGTATCAGAAGGAGATCCATGATCCCGTGATCCACTTCTATGAGGACTTCCTCGGTGAATACGATAGTGATCTTCGTATGGCAAGAGGAGTATTCTATACTCCTGCTCCTGTCGTGAAGTTCATGGTACGAGCGATCGATGATGTTCTGAAGATGCACTTTCATCTCCCGAAGTGACTCGCCGATACGAGCAAGATCCAGATCGAGCGAGATATACAAAAATTCGACAAAAAATGAGAAAGAAAGACAGAAATGATCGAGACGCATCGTGTCCAGATCCTCGATCCAGCTACAGGAACGGGTACATTTCTCGATGAGATTGTCCGATATATCTATGCCAAGATGAGTGGTCAGGCGGGTATGTGGTCGAGCTATGTGAATGCTGATCTCCTCCCACGACTTCACGGATTCGAGCTCATGATGGCGAGCTATACCATCGCTCACCTGAAGCTCGGACTCACTCTCGCTGAGACCTGAGTGACTGATATCGAGAAGCGTCTCCAGATCTACCTCACGAACTCCCTCGAAGAATCAAAAACCGCGAAAGAAGATCAATGAACGCTTTTCTGACTCCTCGAATCTATCACTGATGAGGCAAAGCAAGCGGATGAAGTGAAGCGAGATAAGCCTGTGATGATCGTGGTTGGGAATCCTCCATACAGTGGTATTTCGACGAATGTCTGAGAATGGATAACGAAGAAGATTGAGGATTATAAATATGTTGACTGAGTCCACTTCGGTGAAAAGAAACATTGGCTTCAGGATGACTATGTGAAGTTTTTCCGACTTGGCGAGTCACTCATAGAGAAAAACTGAGAATGAATACTTGCCTATATTACCAATCATGGATATCTCGATAATCCGACATTTCGTGGTATGCGTCATCATCTCATGGAAACATTCGATCATATCTACATCGTCGATCTCCATGGAAACTCGAAGAAAAAAGAAACTGCACCAGATGGTTCAAAGGATGAAAATGTCTTCGATATCCAGCAAGGTACAGCGATATTCATCGGCATAAAAAATGGAAAGAAAAAATAATATGAATTTTCTCGATTTTTACCACTTTTTCCTATAATTCAATCACTATGCCTATACAAGATATCATTGCTTATATCGATGCTTCCAATCTTCGTTTCTGAGTTGCTCAGAGCTGATGGGAGCTCGACTATCGATCTTTTCGTTCCTGGCTCAGAGATAAGTTCTGAGTATCACGGGCGATCCTTTTTATGGGGCTTGTACCAGAGTACAGTGATCTCTATAATTATCTCCAGTCTATAGGGTATGATATCATATTTCGTCCCACGCTGACGAGTAAAGAATGAAAAACAAAATGAAATGTCGATGGAGAAGTGATACTCCAAATGTGTTCTGACTTTTATGAAGGGAAGATAACAAAAGCTATACTCGTATCATGAGATGGTGACTATCATTGTATAGTACACTTTCTCAAAAATAAACAAATCCCGATAGTCATAGTATCTCCGAATCAGAAATATCTCTCGGTAAGAGTGGCGCGTCAACAGTGATACTAGATGACTTCAAACATAAGCTCAAAAAACGATAAAAAAAGCCCCCAGATACGCCGTAACGTATCAAGGGTCTCTTTCATATTTAGTGCTGTTAGTATAGAGCTTTTCTTGACTATTGCAAATAAAAATCCCTTGACAATCCATACTATGCAAAAATCTCTCGCGACTATCCATCATCTCGATCTCTACGGAAGGCGTCAGCCGAAATACGATGCCCTAGAATCACTCACTCTCTCGAGTATCGACTGGGCAGAGCTCATCCCAGCGAATCCATACTACTTCTTCATACCGAAAAATACTGACGGGCAAGAGGAGTATGAAAGTGGATTTTGAGTCAGTGAAATATTTCCTGTGAATGTTACAGGTATACTAAAATCCCCCAAAAATTTTCCATTTCTCCCTAGAACCCGAGGCTTAACTGTGCGGAAAGTTGAGGTTTCTGAGTTACTTTCTCGAGATTCCAGTA
>JAYVLL010000093.1:0-3158 GCA_043759495.1 Candidatus Altimarinota bacterium | reverse complement strand
GATTACGCTTTCTTTTTTCTGATAAAAAAGAGTACAGCTGGAAATATGATCACCAGGAGAAAGAGTGGATTCATACCCGTGAGTGGAAGTTCTTTGATTTCGACTTTTGGTTCTTGTTTCACGACGGGAGTTGGCGTATTTTTCGGAACTGAGTTGATAGGTTCAGGCTGAGTAACTTCTGGAGGAGTCTTGACGAGTACGGCATTTGGATTTGGAGCAGCATTCACGACGATCTCGTGTGATGGGAGTGGCGATGGAGTGACGAAGTCCTTCAGTGCGAGGGCTCAGTCACGTATCACAGAACCATCTTGTCCTACGGCAGATACTACCGTCAGCGTATACGCTGTACCCGGGAGAAGAAGCGCATCGAGGGTGACACGTATCGTATTCGGATTCTCTGTATTTCCTGAGAGTGAGAATATCCTGATATTACTCGCATCAGATTGTTTGACGATCTTGAGCTTCAGTGTATCGAGACTCACCTGCGTAGAGAAGCTGATATCCAGATGCTTGTCATCATATGTCTCGAGTGAGATGAGCTGGAGCGGTGGAGGGGTGACTACAGCTGATCATGGAGGAGGAATAGTTCCCGATGTTTCAGCGAGAGAGACTGCAGGAATCAGAAAAAGAGCAAGAGAAATCGCAACTACAGAAAGGGAAAAAAGTGATTTCATATTGGAAAATGAGAAAAAATAGATAAAATCTGCATACAATAATAAAAAATCTCTATGAAAAGGCAACCTCGTATAGGTAAATCTGGCTTTACAATGGTGGAGATTATGCTCGTAATAGTGATGTTCTGACTCTTTGTCTCTGCTACGAGTGTATTTAACTGGACACCTCAGAATGATATCGAGCGAGTCAATCGTATGAAATATGCCGTAGCGGACAAACTCAGGGATGAATCTCTGAAGATTTCGATCGGTCGTATGCCGAGGAATGATGGTGTCATATCAGCAACCACGAGGATGAGTGTCAGTACTGGCGCAGGAATTATCACGACGTATGCTGATACATGAGGGATCGTATTTTCGACAAATACATTTTGACCACCGTATTATGACGGAGATCTCATCTATTCTATCACGGGGATCACTTGGTGGACAGGCTCGACGAGTGCGACATCACAGTGGAGTGGACCATGACAGATCGAGATCACACAGGATGGTATCGTATTTACCGGGAATACGAATATCACTCGCGAGAGTATCATCGTATCGATCATCGTCAACTATCGAAATAGCACTCGGCGTATCCAGTTCGACAGGAGGACAGGAAAGATATCGATAGATAGCTAGTCCTATTATCTCATATAGTATGTGATCGTAAAGAGGAATGCTGATCCTATGAGACATGATATGATCCATGAGAGTGCATATTTCTTACTCGAAAATACGAGTCCAATAGGAATTGCTAACAGCAAAACAGTTCACCATATCATATATGTTGCAGGCTCTCCGATAAAAGTAAGTTTTGTTAATCTTCCTAGTCGTGCTGACTGCGTATAGAAATAGTCCTGCGTTGTCCCATAGATTCAGAAGGCTATAAGGAAGATGCTGTATATGATTGCTCATATTTTACCAAGCAAGGCATCATATTTTTTTGGGAAGAGTTCCATAGTTTTAAAGAGTGAGAAAATAGAATTTTTCAGTAAAAAAGGAATACGAATATTGTATCGAGAATGAGAATTAAATCCAATATACCTTGAGTTGTCTTCCTTCTTTTATTATGGACTTTAGATAGATTCATCCACATGACTCTATCGTCTTCCAAGAAGCAGGATTATCCTCATCAGCAGAAATTAGCACTTTCTCGATACCGAGCTTTCGAGCTTCGATGAGTCAGAATGAGAGCATTTCTCTCGCCAGTCACTTCCCCCTCGCACTCGGACGCAGTCCATATCCTATATGCCCACCACATTCTCATTCGAGAGAAAGTCTCGGATGATCGATATGATGTCTGATCTGTATTGCACCGAGAATCTCATCGTCATCCATGAAGAAGAAGAGTGATCCATTAATTCACTTTTGATTATTTGTGAGATCATTATTTACTATCTCGAGAAATTCCTCATAATTTTCTCACATAAAGAGTCTCCCTGGATTTCTTCTCGGATCTGGAAAATCTTTCCACTCTGCTATCATGTCGAGATGGCGGGATTTGTGAGTGATGTCTGGGAAAGTGAGGTGGGGCATATTATTTCATCAGTTTCATAAACGGAACATCATCACACCAGTCAGCACCAAGATTTTTATAGAATTCGACTGCTCATTGATTCTTTTTCCAGACTGCAAAATAGAGTCCAAGAGAATCTGGGTGTGACTGAAGTTTCGAGATCAGTGCTCGACCGACTCATTGTCCACGAGCTTTTTCAGAGACAAAGAGATCGATCACATAGATGATTTTTCCTCGCATCTCATCTGGATCGAATCCAGAGTGGTAGAGTATGTATCCTACGATTTTACTGTCAATTTTCGCGACATATCCAGAGAAATTTTTCTTCTTCCCAAAGGCATTTTCGAGAAGTATTTTTCGCTTTTTTTCGATATCGAAATCTGACCGTTTCTCACTCGAGAGAGACTGGAGGCACTGCTCGAATTCGAGCTGGAGCTCGAGAATACCGTCAAGATGGGATCGTCGGAGTGAGTATATACGTACTTCCATATTCGTAATTGATCTATCAAGATATTGATTATTGACCACTATTCATCATAGAGCTGGCTGTGTGTTCCGACTTCTACGAACTCGACGAATTCATAGTGTCATAGAGAGAGTTCTGCGAAGATTGCGCGATAATCTCCAGTAATATTGATCGAGCGATATCCGGCATATTCTCCAGTCAGTGCATGATTCAAGAGGAGTTCATGGAAGGGATTATTTTCGAACATCAAGAGTCTTTCAGTGAGTTTTCGGCGAACAAAAAGATCAAGTTTCGACTTTGACTTATCGAATGATTTCTTGAAAACTATTTTCATATATCTCTATTGAGAAAAGTGAGTGCATCACTCATAGTATCAAATGGCCCGTAACTCGTATTCGATGGATCCTCCATGCGTTCACGAAAAGACTGTTTCCGAGGAGTCACAGTGAAGGCACTGAATCGGATGGTGGTACCGTATTTCTGGATGAATGTGTCTGGAACATCTTCGAGAGTGATA
>JAYVLL010000092.1:0-4030 GCA_043759495.1 Candidatus Altimarinota bacterium | reverse complement strand
GATATTACTATTTCCTGTTGTGAGCGTCTGGGCTGACTGATATCAGAGGGTGATATTATTGGATCATGACGTCAGGGACTGAGCCGATCGATATCAGAGAGCTGTATTATTTGCTCCTGTGACATTCGCGAAGAGTGATTCTGCCCCTATAGTTGTATTATTCGATCATTGATTCGAGTACAAGCTGTATGTTCATACTGAGGAATTATTGCTTCCGGCATTGTTCGCGAACTGTGTCGATAAACCGAGTGCAGTATTGCTATTCCCTGTAGTTGTTTGTGCGAGGGAAAATGGTCAAAAGGCTAAATTATAGATACCTGTCGTCAACATTCAGAGTGATGATGCTCAGACAAATCCATTATATCCAGGAGCTGATGTTCATTGATCTATAACTCATCTCCAAGTATTCGCACAGAGACCTGTGAGACAATATCCATGAGATTGAATATATCACTCGACGTCGAGGGGGAATTGTGGTACAGGAATACCGATACCGATATGACCTCCGACGAGATACGTAGGGCCATATCGACGGATATTGATCTGATCGAGCCATGCACTATCGAGTCCATTCGCAAACGCTGGATCCTTCTCGAATTTCCATTTCAGTGTATGGATTCATGGCGAGAGATTGTATGTGACCTTGGTCCATCCAGTGATACCCGAGATATTGATCGTACACGGGATCGCATCGAGACAAAATGAGAGAATATCTCCTCCTGGTTCTGAGCTCGCCTTCCAGTAGAATGAGAGAAAGCTATTTGAGGCAATATTGATCGTATAAGAGAGTGAGGCGTTTTGTGAATTAACTCCATTTCCATTGAATCGGACGGAAGCACTCCCCGAACTCCCCGTCGTCGTATCCCGAGTGATCGTGACTCCTCCAGACGCAACTGTCGACCATCCAGCAGGAGGAAATATTGCTGATTCAAAACTCTCATTCATGATATCAGGAAATACTGTATCATTTCCGATAAGGAGGCTCCCTGAGGCATGGAGTACATATCCAGCAGTCGGTGTCGACGTCCCGACTCAGAGAGTCTGACCATTATCATAGAGGAGTCAGGGAACGAGTCCGACTCATCCAGGTCAAAATTTTGGCACGTAATTGGCGACGCCATTCACGATACCAGAAGCACTGACAACAGAAGCGGTTCATGAAGTCACGTCTCACCAGGTTGCTACGCCATTGTTATCTGAGACGAGGACCTTTCATGAGCCATAATTCCCATAGAGAATCTGTATCGTCCCTCAGGAAATCGTGAGTTTCTGTCATGGAGTTCGAGTTCAGATACCAATTCGACCATTTGTGAGACCTCCAGTCCCCATGCCACTTCCATAGAGTACATTCCCGAGAGAGAACTGATTATCTTGACCAGTATTTCCTATGGCATAGCTCCCGATATAGACGTTATTGTTCCCCGATGACATCCCCGTACCGGCATAGGTACCGAGAGCAATATTCGAAAGTCATCCCATCTGATACCCGGCATAGGATCCTCAGAGAGCGACATTATAGGTTCATCCCATCTGATAGCCTGCTCCATATCATCCCAGAGCGGTATTATATAATCCATTCATAGCAGTACCAGCATCCAGTCCAAGTGCGAGATTATTGAATCCTCAGAGGCTACTCGAATAATCCAGTCCAGCAATACTCCCACTAGGCGTGATACGCAGTCTCTCTAGGGAATTGGATTTGAATACGAGTGATTTTGGATTATTGGTTCCGAGATAGTCAGTATCTCCGATGAGATTGCCCGAGAGTGCCCAGAGAGCCCCAGAGAGATCACCAGAGTTGACCGTAGACCAGATAGCGAGTCATGCTGCATCAGAGGCCAGGTATTTTCCTACACCAGGAGATCCACCGGTTATTTTTATCTGTCATACGATTTCGAGTTTTGCTCCTGGAGTAGTCGTGCCGATACCGACGAGTCCTCATGAGAGGATCGTGATCTTCGCAGTGTTATTTGGTCCCATCATCGTCGAACCATCGATGCTATTGGTGATATTGGATCAGAATACTGAGCTTCAGGCTCACCAGATACTATTCGATCTTCAAAATGATACTGAGTTCCTATTTTCGATGATATTATTGGTACCGACAGCCACGGATCATCCTCGATAGGTGGTCGATGTGGAACCACCTGCTTGATTATAGGCTCAGATCGAGATCGAAGGATTGCCATATGAACCAGCTCATGTGTTGTATATACCGACGATGATATTATCATGATCGAGGGTATTATTGTACTGCCCGAATATTATAGGTCTATCATGAAAATTACTGATATTTCTTTTTCCCATCACGGTCGGATCAGTACTCGTGATCATATTATCTGACCCCATGACGATACCATCTTGGTTCCAGTTATTATAGGCCGTATTTCTATACCCGAATACTGCGAGATTTCATCCGACGACATTGTTTCCATCACCGATGACATAGGCTCATCCGGATGGATTGATAGTATTGGTACCACCTATAGCTACCGTACCTGCAGCATAGAATCGTGCTCGCTGGGTATTATTTGCCTTCAGAACGAGATCCATAGAATTGGTGGAACCGATAAAGTCCGTAGCCGTGATCGTATTCCCTGTGAGTGACCAATATGCTCCGGAGAATGAAGATGTCAGAGTGGACCAACTCGCGAGACCAGTTGCATCACTGATCAGTATTTTTCCAGGTCCTGGAGATCCGCCAGTGATCTTGAGTTGACCCGCGATCTCGAGCTTGGCTCACGGTGTACTCGTCCCGATTCCGACATTTGCATTGGCATTATAGATATTCGGACTCGATACCCATGTCGTACCGTTATGGTAGAGAGTGTATCCGAGTGACCCAGGGAGATTGAGTCCTGTAACGGAAGGAGTGATACAGATCGGCACTCATACTGGGGAGAATCCAGTGATAACATCACCAACCGTCGGACATCCGGGGAACATATTATCGAAAAAGGATCTATATGTCCCTCAGACAATCTCTCCTAGAGGAGCTCATGCCGGGTAAGCCAGTGCTGTCACATCCTCATAAGAGCTGAACAGTATTCAGAGTGTCAGGAGATACACTACGATATTCCGTCGTACACTAGTGTTATTGGAACTCATATGGTGAGGAGAGTGATAGATATTCCGCTAATAATACGAGAAAAATCAGGAAAATCACATGAAAAAATATTCCTAAATGTGAATTATAGTGTACTATATAAAATATAGTACACTTAGTATACTGATCGCGAGATATTTATAGTGGATGTAACGTATACCTGTAAACATATTTATTGCTCATACCTCTATTCATATTTATTGATAATACCTCTATTCATAAGCTCCAATATTCTGCTCCTCCCATTTCTTAAAAAATACTGATACATTCGCCATTTTCTCGGTTCGAACCACACAAAAAAGCACAAGTACGCAGAATACTGCTGATTTAGACGCTGATTTTTCTAAATGGCTCTATATTCGGGAAGAAGTGCGGGATGAGATTCTTCATAAGAATTGAGTGAATATAATGTTTAGAGCTAAGTAACTCATTCATTTTACCACTGATTCTTTTTTAGAAAATATACACCGTTTGGAAAAATAAAGAAACTCAATATACTAATATTGTAAAAAATGCTAAACTATGGATAAAATTTCTATTCGTTTTTTTGACAACAGAGAGGTCCGTGCTCTATGGGACGAAGCAAATCACAAGTGGTGGTTCTCAGTCTTAGATATTGTGGCAGTCCTAACTGATCAGGATGAATACTTGAAAGTTCGTAACTACTGGAAGTACCTAAAAGCCAAGCTCAAAAAAGAAAATAGTCAGGTGGTTAGTAAAACTACCCAACTGAAACTTTTAGCGAGTGACGGAAAAAGATATCTGTCGGTTGCTCTCCCGCTACAGGAGCATAAAAACTCATCTTTTGGATGAGTTCTTTGTTTTTGATGGCTCCCCGAGTGGGATTCGAACCTACGTCCCGAGTACTCGGGATAACAGTCGGTTGCTCTCCCGCTACAGGAGCATAAAAACTCATCTTTTGGA
>JAYVLL010000091.1:0-3770 GCA_043759495.1 Candidatus Altimarinota bacterium | reverse complement strand
TTTCGAGATTGTTCGTGACACCAGTATAGAAAACACCGTGTGACTGATTTGTGAGAATGTAGACAGACATGTGATCTGACATAGTTCAGGAAAATTATAGGGAAGATTTCTCTCCGCCAGAGGCGGATCGAAATGACATTATTTTTACAGAAACACTCTTTTTGCCTTCTTCTTTCCCATTTCAACTAATACTCAATCTTTATTTATCTTTACAACAAATTTTGAATCAGTAATTACTTCACCATTTACTCGAATAGAGTTTCCAGAAAGTGCATTTCGGACATCACCAGAAGTAGTACAAAATCCTATAGTTTTTAGGAGAGTAGAAATCACTACCCCGTCACTCACTTCGTTCGTGCCACCCCTTCATACTGAAGGGGAATGGGAACTCAAGCGAAATTCTTCAATACTGGAACTATCACTTGCATCATACGGTTTCCCATGATACATCGTGATAATCCGTTGAGCGAGTTCGACCTTGAGAGTATTGGGATGTTCCCCTCATTCGAGGCGTTTCCGAATCTCATCAACCTCTTCAAGCGTAGCATCAGTCGCGAGTTCGAAATACTTCACGATCAGATCATCCTGGATATTGATCAGTTTCTGATACATACTCTGTGGAGCTTCATCGATGGCGACGGTATTGGGACTGGTTTTCGACATTTTCTTCCCATCAGAACCGACGAGGAGATCGAAGGTCATGATATCCTGCTTCGGGAGCCCCTGTGCGTCCATGAGAGTACGACCAGCGAGGAGATTGAAGTACTGGTCATTGCCACCGAGCTCGACATCACAGGCTCCATACTTCTTCGCGATCGCGACAGAGTCATATCCCTGCATGATCGGGTAGAGGAATTCCTGGAGAGATATACGGATGCCTCCCTTGTACCGCTTCGAGAAATTGTCCCGATCAAGCATTTCTGCAACCGAGAAATTCTTGGCAAGCTCACCGACAGAGGCGAAGTTCACGGCATCGAGTCCTTCACTATTCCAGTAGACCTCCGTCTTCTCGAGATCGAGAACCTTCGCGAACTTCTGGAGGAAGATCTCTGCATTGTGACGAGTCTCTTCTCGTCTGAGCATAGGACGCTCAGCATCTTTATCAGATGCATCACCGACCTGTGCGGTGGCATCCCCGATCGTGAGGACGATCGTATGACCGAGGGATTGGAATGCCTTCAGTTTCAATATTGGCACCATATGCCCGATATGGACGATCGTTCCCGAGGGATCGATACCGAACTTCACGACGAGCTTGTCACCGCGTTCGAGACGCTTCTCGAGATTTTCTCGGTCGATAACACGAGAAACTCACTTAGTGAGGAGGTTGTGGATAGAGGTATTAGTCATAGATTAATTTTTATACAATTTTTTACGGATAAAATCGATTCGATATTTTTCTAGTTTTTCTGATTGATTATTTTCAGAAAAATATGCATATACGATTCCTTTTTCTACAGAAAATTTACTGAAACATCCACCTGGACCCTCACATTTTATACTCATTTTTTCGAAGTCTGGATAATCAACCACTTCATAATATTTTTTTGATATCACATCAATAATTCACCAATCTCCACCTCATCAATCTTTCACTCATCACCAAATACGAAAATATCTTTTATTTCAGAGTGAACTGATAAAAACCTCATTATACTGAATATCACCATCAATCATATACAATATATGAGCTATTTTTTCAGAAGTCTTGTACTTACAGGAATACTGGAAAATATAGAGATCTACTCATAACCTTCATGAGGATACAACGGTAAGTCAATAATAGAGTATGTTCCCTTGCTTGAGAAATCAATATACCTTCGCATCAGATCAATTCCATCTCACTTCGAGAAGATCATAACCTGAAAGTGTACTCCCAAATATATACTCTCCATCTTTTACATGACAAGCATCAGATTTAGAGAGTACTCTTTCGGATGCGAAGAGAAGATTCGGAATGAGAAGGAAGAGGAGAATGAGAAGAATTTTTTTCATAAAGAATTATTGAGGTTGTATAGGGATTATTTCGCGAGACTTTCGAGGAAAATATCAAGTGATTCTTCGGCTTTCTCTGCTATATAAAGATAGAAGGCATCCATCTCTCCTGCATCGGCTTGCCTGAGGGCATAGAGGTACATATCCTTTTCTTCTGTTTTTACAATGGCTGGCGGATATCCTGCAGAGAGGATGATGAAGTTCATCAGTATACGCGCACTCCGACCATTTCCATCATCGAATGGATGGATACGGATGAATCGGTAGTGGAACTCACTCGCGAGAATGATAGGATTTATCTCTCATTTTTCTTTCTGATCGCGATACCACTCTACGAGATCGCTCATCTGAGCTGGTGTCTCAAATGGCTCTGCAAAACGAAATATCTCTCCCGTCGCGGTGCGGACATGATTGGGGAGTTTTTTGTAGACTCATGGCGTGATAGTACGCCATACTCGAGCTCCATCTGGCGTGATGGCAGGAGATTCGTATGGTTCCTTCAGAATGAGCTCATGGAGTTCTCGGATAAAAGTCTCAGTGAGTGGATATGATTCCTTCACGATGTCGAGCACCCAGTTGAGTGCTTCATTGTGTCCACGCATCTCGAGTGAGTCACGAAATGGCTTCCCACCAGAGGTGATACCATGCATGAGGAGCATCACCGTCTCTCCATAAGTCAAAGTATTCCCTTCGATATGATTGGAGTGGTAGTTCCACTGGAGTCGGAAATCATCAAAAATCAACCGTTCCTTGTTAGGTGAGATGGGACGAAGAGCATCGATTCGAGCCTTTTTCTCGAGGAGACGATCGAGGAGACGATCGAGGAGATGCTGGATGGGAGAAGTAGGCATAATTATGAATTTTATTTCTTAAAGAAGTTCGGATAAGCTTTATTTGTATTATTTCGCAAGATTCTCGAGAAAGAGATCGAGTGATCGTTCTACTGCTCGGAGCATCAATATGAGATACTCCTCAGTATTTCCACTGTCCATTTTCTGAAGGGAATCCATATAAGCAGGGCGGTCTACGATATCGATATAGGCAAGTGGATACCCATCTCTGAGAAGGAAATAATTCCAGAGAAGTCGACTCGTCCGACCATTCCCATCGATAAAAGGATGAATAGCGAGGAATTCGTATTTCTTCATCGCTGAGAATATGAGTGTATTATCATATTTCGTCTTCAGTGCCTCAGAAAACTCCTCCATCAGCATCGGCACTTTCAGAAGATTCGGAAGGACGACCGTACTTCCCGAGATACGTACAGGCATATCCCGATATCTCCCGGCGTAGAGGTCATCGATATCCGTGAGTACGATCTGATGAATATGCAGTATATCATCCTCATCGATCATCTTCCCATCTCGGACGATTTTCTCTACATAGGAAAGGGCTCTATCATGATTGCGAGCCTCATATATCTCACGAAGCTTCTTTCCTGGTATAGCTATCTGCTCATTGATCACGAGGGCTGTCTCAGCAAGTGTGAGGGTATTGCCTTCGATAGCATTCGAGTGATAGGTGAGCTCGATACGACTCGCAGCATGGAAAGATTCTTGCATTCTCTCGGGAAAAGGCTTCAGGCTGTCATATCGAGCCTTTTTCTCACGAAGACGATCGAGGATGGACTGGAGAGGGGATTGTGTCATAGGTTATAGAAGTTGAATAATCTTCGTTCCCCTTCGAGAACGGTCGAGGAGAATATCACCCGAAGGTTGTTCGATGTAGGGAGTATAGTTGATGACGAGGGACTTGCGAATGAGTCGATAGGAGTC
>JAYVLL010000090.1:0-3009 GCA_043759495.1 Candidatus Altimarinota bacterium | reverse complement strand
TAGGGGCAGGTCTTGTGCCTGCCCCATTTCTGGAACCGGGCGACCACAAGGGTCATCATTCATGATTCATGTTTCTAGAACCGGGCGACCACAAGGATCATCATTCATGATTCATGTTTCTGGAACCGGGCAACCACAAGGGTCGCCCCTACGGATTTCTATGATTGCATGGAAATGATTCGGCATGATCACATACGCATTCGATCGAATACCAGGAAAACGATCGGGTAACTCTTTCCAACAATGCTCTATCATGCTACCTGCATTATTCAGCATCATTTTTCCATTTTCTATATTTCCGAAGAGATGAGACCTTCATTGCGTACAGATAGTGATGAAATACATTCATGGTTGTGAATAATCATATCATTGTATACGGATGGAGCGTCGGTGATGTATGTCAGGATGATACATAATAACAAATGTTATACCAGAATAGGATTTTCATCCCGTAGGGGCAACCCTTGTGGTTGCCCGGTTCCGTGGTTGCCCGGTTCCGTGGTTGCCCGGTTCCGTGGTTGCCCGTATTAGCAACCTTTATTTTTCAGCCACGCGACCAAATCCTCGATCTTCACGAATTCCTGCTCACCAGTATCACGATCACGGACGGTCACCTGGCCCAGATCATAGTTCTCAGGCTCGACACAGATACTGAATGGTATACCGATCTCATCCGCTCGCTGATAGCGTTTTCCGATCGTTCCTGCTTCATCATATTCCGAGACGAAGTGCGCAGAGAGGAGATCATAGAGAGCACTTGCCTGTTCGGCGAACTTCTTCACAAGTGGGAATACTCCGACCTTGATAGGGGCAACCTGTGGCGCAAATCGCATGATCACCTTCGATGTTCCCTCTTCCCCTGGAACCTCATCATAGGCATCACACATAGCGGCCAGAGTGAGACGAGAGAGTCCGATCGATGGTTCGATCACATAGGGAATATATTTCGTATTCTCGAATGGATCGAAATAGGAGAGGTCCTGTTTCGAGTGTTCCATATGGGCCTTCAGGTCATAGTCCGTACGATTCGCGAGGGTTGAAATCTCTCCCCAGCCAAATGGAAAGAGGTATTCGAAATCACCAGCTCGTTTCGAGTAGTGTGGAAGCCCTTCTTTCGGGATTTCGACGAATCGTACTTTCTCAGACTTGAACCCGAGAACCTCAGTGAAGAATCTCCCTTCATCGATGAGCCATGTTTCGAAGAGCTCAGCATCCGTTCCTGGTTTGCAGAAATACTCGATCTCGATCTGCTCGAATTCTCGTGTTCGGAAGATGAAGTTTCATGGAGTGATCTCATTGCGAAATGCTTTTCCACACTGTGCCACACCGAATGGGATCTTCTTGCGAGATGAGCGAGCGATATTCGGGAAATTCACGAATATTCCCTGAGCCGTCTCAGGACGCAGATAGACGAGTGCTGATGAATCTTCAGTTACACCTTGATGTGTGGAAAGCATCAAATTAAACCGCTGTACTTTTGTCCAATAGTTTTTCTCTTTACATACAGGACAGGTAATAAATCATTTTGCCACATATTCACTCAAATCATTATCAGATGTTTTATCTCATGCCCAATTATTAGGAAGTGGGTATTCAATACTCATTTTATTTATAGAATTCAAGAATCCCTGAACTCTTCCCTTTGCATTCTCAGTACCTATAGAGTCAAGTAAGTTTTCTATTGTTTCTACAAAACTACCAAGTTGTGTAGGGTTCATGGAAATTATATCCATTGTTGAAACTAAAGCTGCTTTCACTTTTTCTGGAACAGGAATTTCAGATGACAAAAATCAAGATATTATTCAATCTATATCAATAAAGTTTCCACGAGATCTATTAATACGGTTTACTATAATCTGCTCTTCAATAAGCTTATCTGCACGATGGCGAGTATGACATTTGTCATCTTTACCCTTGCACTCCATAAGTGGATCCGAGAAAGATCCGACATGTCCGGATGCCACCCACGTCTGTGGATTCATCATAATCGCCGCATCGAGGAGGACCATATCCTTGCGTTTCTGGACGAATTCTCGAATCCAGAGATTTTTGATATTTTCCTTCAGAAGTGCGCCGAGTGGACCATAGTCCCATGAGTTCGCAAGCCCTCCATAGATCTCAGATCCCTGGTAGACAAAACCTTTTGTTTTCGCAAAGGTAACAAGTGTGGACATTTCGAAAGTGGACATAAGTGAAAAAGTTAAGAATATTAGAGTGTTGGAATGTTTGAATCTTGGTTTCTTTGTCATTGCGAGAAACGAAGCAATCCAGCATTAACTAGTGATGGATTTTCTATAATTTTCCTTTGAATTGATGTGGGACGAAGCGTAAGTCAAGGAATTTCTCCGATATCATGCCATTCAAGAATATATTGATTATCTTTATTTTCTTGTTCTTTTTCGGGTCATCAAAGTATCGGTATTCACGTAAAATCATTGATCAAGTAAACATACTGAGTTCTCGAGTCAGATTCGTCTTTATGTTGGAACAAGAAGTGAATTGAATTCGGAACTAAGCTCGTTTCTTCTGCTAACTCTCTGAGTGCTGCTTGTTCAGGTGTTTCTCACTCTTCGACTCATCATCACGGAAAGACGTAGTATTCTTTTCAGAAATAGAATCGATGGATGAGGAGTACTTGAGATTCTTTTACGATGAGCAGAGTGGCTCGCATTGTTACTTTTTCTTAAGAAATAATTTCTTCATCCACCCCATTGATAGCGTTGAGAGTGTGTAGCCAAGAGTAGGGACGATCGCATTCAGAAATGGTCGATCATTGCCGAGTGAAGAGAAGACGAGGATCATCACGAAGTAGGTCGTCGCGATAATCGCTATTTTTCTCTGCCAGCTGGTCTCCCATTTTTTCTCTGCCTCAACTCGGATATTTCGAGCTTTCAGAAGTTCGATTTCTTTTTCGAGATGTTCGATATATTTTTCCATGGAAAATAAAAAAGACCCTACAAAAAAGATAAACTTTCTTGGGGTCCTCATAATTTTTGATTAATTTTGGAC
>JAYVLL010000089.1:0-3545 GCA_043759495.1 Candidatus Altimarinota bacterium | reverse complement strand
GATCAGAAAAAAGAGGAGCATATACGAAAATACTCGTGCATCAGTCATCGGATATGCGAGTGCGCTGATCGATGTACTCGTGCCTGGTGCGATGATCCCAGTGAAGAGACTCATGATCGCGAGGAGGGCTATGTGGAGGCGGGAGATTCCCATGGAGAAAATGATATCGTATACAGTCAATGGACATTGTATTCATTTCCTGTGGAAAGCAAGGATAAATCGAGGAGCTATGTAGCATCGGACTGTTTCGTTTTCATTGGCTCGATCCAATCCATGATACTATTCGGGTTCGGACTATTCCATATCTTATTCAGAGTACTTCCATTTTTCCCTATCTCTTTTCTGATGTTCTGCCATGCGAGTCCCGGTTCTCATGTATTCGCATATCTCTGGGTGATGACTCAGGAGAATGATCTGAGTTCATCGAGTTGTCGCCTCTGTGTGGCAGTATCTTCACTCAGTATGAGCCCATCTTTCCAGAGTCAGTTTGGATCACTCTTTCTCAATCCCTCGATCAGCGCATCGAAATATTCCTGACCGAGCATATGATATCAATACTGCGGTCCAGTGAGTTCCCTGAGGAGTCCTTGTGCTCGCTTTTCCCAGGCATTCTCAGTGGTTCAGAGGTTTCGGGTTTTGCCGGTGAGATCTGCGACACTTGTTGCTATTTTTGCTTCTTTTTCTGCTATTGTTCTGAATTCCCGAAGTCCACTTATTCTTTCCTCGAGCATACTGGTAACGGCTGTGAATTCTGCGAGAGCTCATTCATCTCAGAACTTACTCACATCGAAGAATCATCTATTGGTATCACGCATCTCTTCCGAGAGGCGCATCATAGTATTGATAGCTACTACCTTATCTGTCGATGGTAAGGATCATAGTGATTTTTCGAGTGTATCATAATCTCCTTGTTTTTCCTTATGATCTCGGAGAAATACACTCGTATAGATATTTTTTCCATGTAGGACTCTCTGATACTCGCGTCATCTGAGTCCGAAGAATGCCTCTTGTCCGGTGCTCGTATTTCGCTGACTTTCTTCATATTCCTTTCATTGTTTTCTCAGTTCTTTTCTCGTATCAGTCTCTTCGCGAGAGAGGAGTGTCATATCTTTCGAGACTGAGAGTCATCCATTCGAGACCGTGAGAACTGCACGATCTGCATAGATATCGATCCTCTTGGTATCCCGAGGATTAGACTTATTCACGAAATACAGACTCGTTCCATCACGATAGACGTCATGTGTCTTCTCATATTTCTCTGCCTGTACACGAGCGGTTTCTGCTGGACGGGTAGGAGGGAAATTCCCATCCATTTCAGGACCGAGAGACTTGACTGGACGAGGAAAATTCAGGGCATTCAGAGATAATATCCCAGTATCAAATGATTTGAGTTGATCTCTATATTTTTGTTTCTCATTTTCTGGGGCTTCTTTCTCCAGTTTCTCGATGTCTTTCCTGATCTCTCACTGATGTTCTGATATGTATATTGCCCTGAGATAATTCTGGATCTGTACCTCTTTTCCTACTGGGCTTTCTCATTCTCGTGGAAGTCCGAGATCAGGTCTCATCCGAGCTGCATCGGAGATGAGCTTCTGATTATTCTGGCTCTCCCCCACGAATTTCCCCATTCCTGATTTCCATTTTGGAGGGAGAGCTTCTGAGGCTTGGCTGACTGCATTTTCGAGATCTTTTATTTTCTGAGTTTTTCACTCAACTTCTTTCCTAAGATTATCTGCCGTCGTCACCATTCAATCAACTCAAGCTTTTTTTCCTCGTGCAATATCTTCTTTCCTTTGGGTGGCAGATGATCTATATATTCCATATTGTCTATAAATCTCTTTTGATTGAATTTTTAAATTCTTAAGCTCTTCATCATTGAATTGTGGTTGAATAAATTCAAATAGTGACTTATAAAGGTCAATATTGGTATTGTAAGCACTTGGATTACCTAGTTCCTCTCTCAAAAAGACTTCTTTATCTGGATCATTGAGAATAATGGCGATGATATAGCCTTTCATGAGCCTCAGTGTTTCTTGGAGTCGTGGATTCTCTTTGGCGATTCATTCGAGTTGTTCGAACTTTTTTTGCCCCATTGCAATATCCCCACCTTCTTGTGCTCCTGTGGGTTGTTTAATTTGACGGTCGGAATCTTGAAGGTCTAGTCCTGCCATAAAAAATAAGTGATACTATGAGTGTACCACTTATTTTTTATATATGCAAAAATTGATATCTAACCCTTATCCTAGCTTTTTTTTAATCCTCACAATAGTCATAAAATCCACCTATATGATGCAATCATACCATCTAACTGAGTGGAACGTTCTTTTCAGGCCACAATTCTACTATTTAGATCCGCAATCTGACGATCTAGATCTGCAATTTTCATTTCTGCTATAGATCATGCTCTTTCTATAAACCTTACTATTCTGATATCTAGATCATTCGGAGCATCGGATAGCTTATCTTGATCTCCCGAAGACATTTTGTTGTATGCGATGAGGTCGGAAGTGGTTATAGGTCTTCATAGTACTTTAGAGGCTTCTTGTGCTAATCATTCTCACGCAGCTACTTGAGTTAGAGTCTTTAAGAGGAGTTCAGGGATCTTTCCCTCGTCCGCTCAGTTGATTTGATCGTATTGTGTGACTTCAGGACTAGTCCATTCTCATCTCTTTTCGACAAGTTGAGATATTATTTCGGGTGACTTATCTAATAAGAGTCATAGAGCACCAAATGTCTTTGGGGAATTGGGTCCTCAAGTCATGTTTTTGACTTGATCCGTCGTGAATGCTCAGACGTTTTTTCATTCACCATTTAATGATAATGGTTCTCATGGCTGAGTGGGTCGCTGGATTGATACAAATACTGTGGGTGGGGCAGGAGGTAAGGATGACAAATTCTCCGAAGGAACTGCAATATTGGGATCTCAAGCTTTGACTCATTGCTCGCTCTGTGCAAGAGCAGTATTTATTGATGATGCCACGAGAAGAGTACATCATGCTATTCTTGCTTTTTTTTCACACCAATTACCCAGTCTTCACAATGCTTCTCGCGTACACATGATAATTCATTTTGATCTATCTATAGTTACTCATTCGGGAAGTCCTTGAAACACTTCTCACTGAAAAAACACTCGTACCCGAGTCATTGCGAACCTGCGAGATGTGAGTGAGAGAAGGGTTTTCATATACGTAAGAGTTACGAATAGAAAGAAACGCTACTATTTTATCCTTTCCTCGCTATCCGTCAAGCGATTTACTAGAGTTTATCGTGGCTTTATGATGGTGTTTCTGTGGTATTCTCGAAAATAACTTTGGAAAAATAAGAAATATCGATATTTCTCTGGATTTCTGTATACATAAATAGTACAAAAAGTGGCAAAGAAGAAGGAAAAATCAGAAAAGTATATCGATCCTCCTGATCGTCACGTATTCTAGAGATATTTCTGATTCTCACTGTGCTGATATTTGCATTCTCACGCGAATCATGCTAGACTCTCTGAGTATTTCCTAATTTCTCCCCTATGTGACTCTTCGATGATATCCTGA
>JAYVLL010000088.1:0-3623 GCA_043759495.1 Candidatus Altimarinota bacterium | reverse complement strand
ATCAATTGGCAAGAAGTCATGCTGACAGATCAGAGTAACCTCCTGATTATAGACGGTTCACGTCAGATGGGGAAATCATATGGTATCGCGGAGCTTCTTATTGAGGAGTCTTTTGTTCCAGGGGCTGACATTCTTGTAGCTGCATTCTTACAGAAGACTACGAATGCGATTCTTAACTATATGAGGAACTTCCTTCAGAACTTCTCCCCCGACGATTTTCAAGTCTTTAAGAAGGACGGGTATATCCAAAATAATACCTCCAATACGAAGATCCACTTTCGAACTCTCTCCGACGAGGGGCAAAATGTTCTTGGCCTTACTCTCAGGCTTGTGGTAATTGACGAAGCCCAGCACCCCTCGATCAATCGGGAGCTTATTGAGAACGTGATTAAGCCAACTATGGCGACGACATGAGGTCGTCTTATTCTTATAGGTACTGCTATCGAGAACATATCCTCTTATATGTATGAGTCAATCATAGACATTGCAAAAACATCCCTCTACAACAACCCAAACCAAAAGACAGCTCGTCATATTAAGGTATCAGCCTATGATAATCCCCTCATCCACCCCCTCGAAAAGAAAGAGATCATGGATCGTATTGATTCACCAGCTATACAACGTCAGTTTTTTAATCAGTGGTGAAAATGATCTGATTCCCTCATGTCTCCTCCCACGAAATCATTTACCCTTCTTTCTCCACCATCGACCGAGGGACATATAATACACACACTCGACCCAGCACGTCAGAAGGATCGATCCGCTTATGCTATAGGTCATGCACTCGATAACCATCTAACTATTCTAGTCTCAGACGAAGTGCCCACACAAATCAAAGCTGATTGGAGTACGCAAGCTCAGTTCCAACTCAACCAAGCCAAGCATTTTAAGGATACCTACCAATCCTATTCCTCTCTCATGGATGTAACAGGAGTCGGGGATGCAGTAGCGACCACATTTAGGGAAAACAATTTCTACCTGACACACCAAATAAAATATACCGCTGGATCGAATAAATCACAGCCCCTCCCAGGACTCTACCATGTAGCCAAACACCTTCTTCTGAATAACCTTCTCGATATGCTTGAGGCGAAACAGATTACGATCATTCAGGAAACCAACCAGAAGCTTATTGAAGAAATGAACTATGCGAGTATCATAGAAAACCGATTCGGTACACTCTCACTCGAATCGAAGTTCTTTGATGATACCCTGAACTGTCTGATGACTATGGCCTGGATAGCGAAGGAAGAGAGATACCTCTATCGACAATCCTTCAAGCATACAGAGACATCCCGATCACACGAACTCTTTCTTGATGAGATGAAAACCTATGCTAAACGAAGTCAGCCCTCCCTCAACCCTCGATCCTCTAAACGTAATTGGTAATTTATTTTGCATTCTACAATTCCTGAATATAATATGATCAATGATATGTAGAACGTCTTTCTAAAATTCAATAATTATGCTCCGTAAAAGAGGTTATCGTTATCAGTATATTCCACAAAATGCAAAGCAATATAAAGAGGAATACATCACTCTCACACCTGAGCAATATACTCTTATTGAACGTGCTGATAAAAACTACTCATCCTCAAAGTCTTGGATTCACCAGAAGTATGTGTACATCTGGAAATTTGCGTACAAGTCGTACCATCTTTCAACAGCTGATCGACAACGTTATCTAAAGGATTGGCAATCCAATATAGCTTTCGGACTCATTAGGTCCTTTATTGACGTGTTCGTCTCTACCCTCACCGAACGACCGATCACTTTTTCAGTGAACTGAATAGACCAACAAGGAATCGAGAATGCCGATAACATACGATATACTCTTGCGGCTATTGCTGATGCTACAGGATTTCAGAAAGAGTCGAGGTATGCGATGAAAGAGGGACTCAAGACTGGGACATTTGCATTTTATGTAGGAATGTTACCAAAGAAACCATCTATTACCCTCGAAGTTCCAACCAACGACCCTGCCAATCCTGTAGAAACTATCCAATATAATAACGAAATAAGTAATTTTCCATTTGCGAAAGCTTTGGATGTGTTCAATATATTCCCCGACGTGTACAATGGCACAATGAGACATTGTTCTTGGAGACAAGTAACATCAATCGAGGGATTCCATAAGACCTTTTCCGCACTTATAGATTCTCCCCTCAACACTTCACCATTCAAACATTTAAAGGCAGAGCTTACTGATAAGAAAAATTCCAAAGATGCTGACTTTAAGGACTATACTGTCATTAAAGATCAGGTACATCAGCAGATAAATTGGGAATTATCTCAGGAAGATACATTTCCAGATCTCTTTTCACGTGCACATACTACTACACAGCATCAAAGAAGTTCTCAGGATGAGGATCCTAATGTCACTGATGGTCTAATTGAAGCTATTCTCTATACTGAGTCTAGTAAAATAGTACTTTGGGCAAATGGATACCCTGTGTATATCGGGGATAACGAGGCGAATTTCATTCCGTTTGTTCTATCCTCTACGAATGATGAAAAGAAAGTACTCGGATGTGAAGGTGTTCCATTTCTGCTTGCAGGTATGGAAAAAACCATGAACTCTTTCATGAATAACTACCTCGATAATGTACGAGCTACTGCCAATAAGACATATATTGCACGTAAAGGACTATTCTCTGATGACCAGGCGATCGAGGATGCAGCTCCGGGGTCAGTTATCTACTCTGAGATGGATATTGGTACTACCGGATTACAGGCGATGGACAAAGGAACTGTGTCTGACTACAATATTCTTGATATTGTGATCAAGATTGCCTCACAGCTTACTGGTATTTCTGAATATAACCTCGGTATATCGGCGAGAGAACGAACTGCTACTGGTGCGAATGCTACAACTCAGTCCTCTCAGAAACGACTCTCCCCATTCCTCGAATCGTACATGGGTGTCATCTCAAGAATTGCCTATATGTGGTTATTCCTTGCGCGAAAGCACTGGACACTTGAACAATTTGTCGCTATCGCCTGAGATCAGACAGGAAGACAAATTAAATCACGAGACCTTGTTGGCGTTGCATCAATCACCCTCAATACAGACTCGATGTTTGCAGCTATCAAGGACTTTGCCTACAAGAAACTTCTCGAAGTCTATACTCAGACACGACAAACTGGTCTTATTAAGGAAAACGAAGTGATCTCAGAGATATTCAAGCTTCAATGATACGATCCTACACGATTCGTTCCCCCCACAGCACCAGAAGTCACAACTCCCCCAACCACTGAACCACCTCCCCTCGACGTTAATCCAGAATTATCAGATCTCCAGATAGAATGATACAATCTCGCACAGCAAGTAACACCTAACGCAAATTTTGGCAATGAATGACAAGGACAATAGCCCACAAGCATGGGTAGATACATCCCCGAAATCTGATATGACCAAGAGTACGTATCAGAATCTCATAGATCTCCTGAGAAAACTGAAGGTAGCAGAACCCACGATCGAAATGATTAAAAAAGATCTTGATTTTTGTGAAATTGATCCTATACTGAAGGAACTCAGGAATCTTGATGTTATCATCAATGATAAAATGAAGGTGATTACAACCAATAAATTTCAATCTCAACCCAACTACTAACCCCCCCAA
>JAYVLL010000087.1:0-12276 GCA_043759495.1 Candidatus Altimarinota bacterium | reverse complement strand
CGTTCTCCTCGGAGAGTGACCATCATACCGACTGGCATTCACTGTCTGAGTTTGAAGTTCGAGATCGCAACTCGTGCGAGATTCACGCGAGGAAGTTGTCCTGTTATGAGTGCGAGGTCATTTTTGAGATTCGAGAAATCCTTATTTCCTGCAGCGACATAGGAACCGATTCCCATGTTGAGAACGATTTTTTCGATACGTGGAATCTGCATAGGATTATCGATACCAAGTTCTTTTGCGAGTGCAGGAAGGATGGTGTTGATATACTGATCTTTGTAGGACATAGGAGAGAGTTTAGAATTTAGGTGGGAGGTTTAGGAGGAATTATTAGAAGTAAAATAATTCACGTGCCAAATTCAATTAGTTGATGAGCGACCCTGATTTTTTCGAGATACGACCGATCTTTTTACCGTTTTCCATCTTGTATCCGATACGAGTAGGAGTTCCAGTGGAAGGATCGAGGAGCTGTACATTCGAAACATGGATGGACTTTTCATAGGTCACTTTCTGACCAGGAGTTGATCCCTGACGCTTCATATGTCGAGTGACCATACCGACACCCTCTACGAGGATACGGTTATCATCAGGAAAGGCTTTGAGTACTTTTGCCTTTTTCCCTTTATCTTTTCCGGTTGTGACGATGACTTGATCATCTTTGTGGATTTTCATAAAATTGAGATCTTTAGAATTAGAGTGGAGCGTTGGATATTTAGACAACTTCTGGTGCAAGAGAGATGATCTTCTGATATCCTCGTGCCTTCAGTTCTCGGAATACAGGGCCAAATATACGAGTTCCCTTTGGTTCGAGCTTGTCATCGATGATGACGCAGGCATTATCATCAGAACGTACGTAGGTACCATCTTCTCGGCGGACCTCCTTCGAAACACGGACGATGACAGCTTTACATACAGTCTTCTTCTTGATATTTCCGTTCGGGAGTGCCTTTTTCACAGATATGACGATGATATCACCGACACTTGCATAACGTCTCTTAGAACCCTTGAGTACCTTTATACAGAGTGCTTCTTTAGCACCAGTATTATCGACGACGGCGAGTCTGCTTTCTGACTGGATCATATTGTGGATATATAAAATTATAAGGTTTCGAGTGTGGTCTGTATTTCTCTCGTTCCAGAAATAGAGTTCTCCTCGAACACTATGCCTGTGTCTGGCTGACGATAGAATCTTCCTGGAGTGACCAACGCTTCATGCGAGAAAGTGGGCGAGTCTCGATAACCGTGACGGTATCACCGAGTTTAGCGAGGCTATTCTCATCGTGGGCATAGAACTTTACAGAAGCTTTATACCTTTTTTTGTATTTTGGATGTGTCTTGTACGTATCGACAGTTACGACGATAGTTTTTTGCATTTTCGTACTTGTTACAAGTCCAGTCTTAGTTCGCATAAAAAGTGAAAATAAAATAATTAGAGTGCGGTTGTGAGAACCGTAGAAATCTGCGCGATATACTTGCGAGATCGCTTGAGAAGGTGTGGCTGCTTGAGCTCACCGAGTGAATTTCTCATCACGAGGACATAGTGAGACTTTCGTGCGGAAAGAAGCTCAGCATTCAGAGTCGCAACGTCCATCTCTCGAAGAGAGAGAAGAGCCTGAGTCTCTGAGGGGGTTGATGTTTTCTTCGCTTTTGCCATACGATGGGAGATTTAGGATAATACAATTATTCTGGAACTACATCTCATTTCGAGAGAGGATGATTTTTGTTTTCAGTGGAAGTTTGTGCGAAGCGAGCGTAAAAGCCTCCCGAGCAACTTCTGGTGATATATCTCCCATTTCGAAGATAATACGACCAGGTTTTACTGGAGCTCTATACATTTCTACAGGTCACTTACCACCTCCCATAGGCACCTCGAGAGGTTTCTTGGTATATGGTTTATCTGGGAATACACGTATCCAGAGTTGTCCGCCCTTCTTCAGGAATCGGACGATCGCCTTGCGAGCACTCTCTATCTGACGAGAAGTGAGGTAACCGGACTCAGTTGTTTTCAGTGCATATTCACCAAAATTAATATCTGAACCACGGGTTGCAAGACCTTTTATCACACCACGGTGTGCCTTTCGGTATTTAGTTCTGCTCGGTTGTAGCATGAGAAGAATCGTTAAGAGTATAAGTAAATTTCTGAAATTGCAAGTTTATTTTTTGAAGACTTCACCTTTGAAGATCCAGACCTTGAGTCCGATTGTTCCAGATGGAGTCTCAGCTCGTTCGTATGCGAAGTCGACATCGGCACGTATAGTCTGAGTAGGGATACTTCCATCCTTATACGTTTCTCTTCGAGCGATCTCAGCTCCGTTGAGTCGACCACCGAGCTTGACCTTGATCCCGAGTCCACCCTTTTCCATAGTTTTTGCTATAGCATTCTTGATCACTCTTCGGTAGGGCATCTTCTTCTCGATCTGGCGAGCGATAGAATCAGCGACGATCGCAGCTGAGAGCTCAGGTTTTTTCACTTCCTTGATTTCGAGAGTACAAGTGTACCCAGGGAATCGAGATGAGAGCCCTGCTTTGAGAGCGTTGATATTTTCATCATTTGTCCCGAGCAAGAGTGCTGGTCTCGATGTGTAGATAACGATCGTGATCGACGTATCCGCAGTGTGGTTCATGAAAATATTCGCAACTGGAAGATTTTTGAAATGCTTGGTTACAAGCGTGCGTATAGCAACATCGCTTGCGACATGTTGAGGATATGATTTTTTGTCATAGTACCCTGTAGAACGCCAAGTTTTGATATATCCTATACGGAATGCAAGTGGTGATACCTTATGTCACATAGTGAGAAAAAAGAAGAATTATTTGACTGAAAGAGAGAGATCAACATGAGACGTTCGCTTCAGGATACGATGAGCTCGTCATCGAGACACTGGATTGATACGCTTGTACACGAGTCCTTGCGAGACACTGACGGATGTGATCGTGAGCTCTGCGAGAGACTGAGAATCGTTATGTTCTGCATTCGCTACAGCACTCGCTACCACCTTGTACATGATATCTGCTCCTTTTTTTGGCATAAACTTGAGCGTGTCGAGTGCCTCTTTAGCGTTCATGTTTCTTATGATGTAGGCGATGACGTTGAGTTTCTTCGGAGAAATTCGAACATTTTTGACTGAAGCTTTCATAGGGATGAGTTTTTAGATTTTAGATTTTAGCTCTTAGGCAAGAACCGGAACATCTAAGTTCTCAGTTCTAAGGTCTATATTATTTATTACCAGAATGACCTTGGAATCGGCGAGTGAATGAGAATTCTCCGAGCTTGTGCCCGACCATGTCCTCTGTCACAAATACGGGAATATGCTGTTTTCCATTATGGACACCGAAAGTGTGTCATACAAATTCTGGTGCAACCGTACATGAACGAGACCAAGTCTTGATCACAGACTTTCGTCCGCTGATATTGAGTGCTTCTACTTTTTTGAGCACTCGAGCGTCGAGATATGGTCATTTTTTTAGGGAGCGAGTCATACGTGTAATTATTAATTGTGAATTATGAATTGTTAATTATGAATTAACCTTGAAGTTTACCAGCGCGTGTTCTGAGAACCCAACGATCAGTGTACTTACGATTGCGTGTCTTGACTCAGCGTGCGAGTCGTCCCCATGGAGTCTTTGGACCCTTTCTCTGTCCGACTGATTGGTGTCCTTCACCACCTCCGTGTGGATGATCGACAGGATTCATCGAAGAACCGAGAACTGTAGGACGTTTACCCAGCCAACGAGAACGTCCTGCCTTACCGATAGTGATCTGACTCCAGTCTTCATTCGATACGGTACCGATAGTTGCATAACACTTCTTGTGAACCAATCGGATCTCTCCTGATGGCATTTTCAGCTGTGTATATTCACCTTCCTGTGAGAGGACCTGAGCTGATGCTCCTGCAGAACGGATCGTGCTCGCACCCTGTCCGACGATCATCTCGACATTGTGAACTAAGAGTCCGACAGGAATATTTCCTATTTCCATACGATTTCCAGGAATCGCCTTGGTCGTTATAGCGGTGATGATCTCATCTCCAACCTTGGTTTCCATATGAGCGAGTACATACTTCCTCTCTCCATCTCGGTAACATACCAGTGATATGAATGCAGTTCTGTATGGATCATATTCGACACTCTCTACTCGTGCTGGGATATCCATCTTATTGAGCTTGAAGTCGACGATACGATAGAGCTTCTTATGACCTGCTCCCTTATGACGAACGGAAATACGACCAGCACTATTACGACCTGCATTATTTTTGAAATACGTTGTCAGTGCCTTATGTGGCTCACTCGTCGTGAGCTCCTCATACGTGAGGCCAGTCATGAATCGACGTGAGGGAGTAGTAGGTTTATATTTTCGGATTCACATAGGGAGAGTGATTAGGAGGATAGTATTTTGGTGGAACTATAGGATGGTCGCTTATTGTATAACTTCGAAGTTCGTGACGCGCTGACCATTCTTGAGAGTGACCATTGCCTTTTTTTCGATTCCTTTCTTTCGAGCGATTCCGAGTTTTGTATTATGGAACTTTTCTCGAGTATGGAGGACATTGACCTTCTCGACCTCGACACCATAGAGTGACTTAAATGCATTTTTCACATCGATCTTCGTCGCTGCTGGATCGATCATGCATGTATAGACACCTCGAACTTCACCGTCGGTAGACTTATTGGTGACGACGAATCGTTTGATGACTGAGTAGAGAGAGTTCATAATTTGGAGAGTTAGAGTATTAGAATGTTCGAATGTTAGAGGGACTGGGATTGGAAGAATCCAATCCGCCGTGGCGGACAACATTCCAAGATTCTATTTTGAGAAATGTTCGTACATATGCTTCAGGGATGCTTCTGAGAAGATCACATCAGTATACTTCAGGAGATCATGTGGATTGAGGTATTCGACATTGACAACCTTGGCAGCGACGATATTCCATGCACCGAGTACTGCGTCCTTCTCATCACGAGTGACGGCGAGGATCGGCTTCTTGGCTGCTATCGTTGCGAGGAGATTCGACATAGCCCGTGTCTTCGTCGTCTCAGGACCAAATGACTGAATGACTTTTACATTATTCTCATTTGCCTTCGTAGAGAGCAGTGATGTGAGTGCGAGACGGCGTTCCTGACGATTCATATCGAGGGAGAAATTTCGCTCATTTCGAGGACCGAATACAGCACCTCCACCTCGTCGCATCGGAGATCGACGATCACCCATACGAGCATTTCCTGTTCCTTTTTGTTTGAACATTTTTTTCGTGGAACCGGCGACTTCACCACGGTGCTTCGCATGAGCGATAGCAACACGACCATTTGCCTGCTGGAGGACGAGGAGACGATGGATGAGACTCATGTTCGGAGTGACTCCGAAGTGTGAAGCCTCGAGATCTATCGTTCCCTGTGATGTACCGTGTATGTCGAAGAGAGGAGCTTTCATGTGGATAGAATTTAGTTTGTAGAATTTAGAATTTAGAATACACCCAAAGACTAAAACGTAAGTGTGATCAGTGAATTGCGTGCACCTGGAACTGGACCCTTGACAGCGATCACACGGAGTTCCTTGTTCACGAGGATAAGTGGAACATCCTTCAGTGTGATAGTATCGAGACCCATATGTCCGTGCATCTTCTTTCCTGGCTTGGTTCGACGAGGTTTTCGATTTCCGATAGAACCGATAGAACGGTGGAACTTCGATCCATGAGAAGCTGGTCCTCCATGGAAATTCCAACGCTTCATCACCCCCTGGAATCCCTTCCCCTTCGATATGCTCGTGATCGAGAAGCCGGCGACTCCTTCGAGAAGATCGAGAGTGATCTCATCTCCCTTCACGAGGCCTTCGAGTATCCCTGTAGTGGGAACCTCTCGAAGTGTGACTCGCTTGCCCTCGGTCATAGCGATGACGACAGCTGTATAGCCATCGATCTCCTCTGTTTTTACCTGAGCAACGGTCAGTGTAGGTATGCGTATGAGTGTCACAGGAGTGAATTTTCCATTGTGAAGGACTCGGGTCATTTCGAGTTTTTTTCCGATAATTCCAGCCATGTTGTGGGAAAGATAGATATTAAAATGAGAGGTTGCAGGGAGGCATCCAGGAGAGGATGGTTACCCAGCAACATCACTATTATTTTACAAAAGTGACCAGATAATATGGAAAAAGGGATACATGTCAAAAGAAAGTGGTGAATAGTTATAAAATGATCACCCTGAGCGCATGAGGAATAGGAAATCCTCCTACCAAAGAAGTGAGGAAATATATTTCTTGTACAAAAAAATGAGACAGAATTGGAAAAACAGGCACTTCTGACTATGATAGGCACCATGAAAACAATAAAAGCCAAAAAATCTCTCGGTCAGAATTTTCTCATCGACGAGGAAGCACTCTCTGGTATCGCGAACTCGATCGAGATTGTTGGAAGACATATTATCGAAGTCTGACCGGGATATGGTGCACTCACAGACTATATCGTGAATCAACATCCACTCACTCTTGATCTCGTCGAACTCGATAGGGATATGGTAAAAATTCTAAATTCTAAATTCAAAATTCAAAATGGTTGACACGAAGGGTGAAATGGGGGTTCGGGGGGCGAAACTGTGTGAGCGAAGAAGAAAACAGAAAACTGATGAGCGAAGCGAGAAAGAGCGAGTTTTTTGACCCCCGAGACTTTTGATACTTTTGGTCACAAAAGTATGGAAGAGGAAGCAATAATAACTCTTTATCACCAAGACGTACTCAAATTCACACCGATATATGAGGAATACTCCATCATCGCAAATATCCCCTATTATATCACGAGCCCCATACTCTTTCATTTCCTCTATCCCAAAATCAATTGATGAAAACAGTGAAATGGGGGTTCGGGGGGCGAAACTGTGTGAGCGAAGAAGAAAACAGAAAATTGATGAGCAGAGCGAGGAGGAGCGAGTTTTTTGACCCCCGAGACTTTTGATACTTTTGGTCACAAAAGTATGGAAACTCTGACTCATAGGAGTCCCCAGGAAATGGTCATCATGATGCAGCAAGAAGTCGGAGAGAAGATCCTCGAAGGAAGAGCACGCAAGCCACATCACTCTTATCTCTCACTTGCGATGGAACTCGCCTGCGACGATATCGAGATCGTTCGGTATGTCGGAAAGGAGTCATTCGATCCTGCACCGAAGGTCGACTCCATCGTGCTGAAATTCACCGTAAAACAACATCGAGACCGAGGGATAGAAGAGCAGCTTCTCACTCTCTGGCGTATCGTATTTACCCATCCTCGAAAGACACTCCTCTCGAATCTGAAGTGAACTCATTACGATATCGAAAGCGTAAAGCAGTGGCTCGCAGAAAGTGGATACGATGAGAAAGTGCGGGCGGAGGCGGTGAGGATGGAGGAGTGGGAGAAATATACTTTCTAAAATTTGCAATCTTACCTAATACGTATAGAATACGTATATGAATCTCTATTGGAATGAAGAAAAGAGTATCCAAGTCAAAGCACTTCGTGGTGTATCTTTTTCAGAAGTGAGCGAGCTCATCCAGAATGGGGCACCCGTCGTTATCTCGAGTCATCATAATACTGAGAAATACTCTCATCAAAAGCTGATCCATATCGAAAAAGATGGCTACACATATGTTATACCCTGTGTAGGGTATGAAGATGGCTACTTTTGTAAAACTCTGTATCCCTCACGAAAAGCAACAAAAAAATCTTTATTTTCTAAAAATTAGTACCTATGCCAGCAATCCCCAAAGAAAAGCTCCCAAAACATCTCCAGTTTGATTATTCGAAAGCGAAAACTCTCGAAGAAATGGATGAAATCGATGGTTCCGCTGAGATGATTCGTGCATGGGAAAGAGGAGAATTCGTAAATGCTCCAGATCCTCAAATATATAAACTCATGGGATATAAAGATTCTTGACGGGAACGTATCACGATGAGTATACCCTCATACAATCTCGCACGATTGAAAATCATCGCAAACAAAAAGGAGATACCGTATCAGACTTACCTCAACTCCATCATCAAGGAACATATCGATCGGGAAATGATATCGACACGATAGTGCGGGCTGAGGCGGTGAGGAAGGAGGAGTGGGGAAGTTAAAATCTATCTCAAAAAGCAATACTAATCAAAACCTATATTGCAAATTAACTTTATATCATGATCAATTTCCTCTCTTCTCTTAGATATTCTATCGAAACCAAAAACTGGTATGCATGTCTGTTTTTAAGTTTAGCTATTCCTGACATTTGCTCAAATATACAATTTCCTAGAAACAAAAACACTTGAGAAAGATATATAAACTGGTTCGACAAATACTGAGATAAATCATACAGGAGAAAAATACCTTGAGAAATTCATACATTGTTATCATGAAATGATTGTTATGCCTTAAGATGTTCTTATTTTCATGAAGGAAG
This sequence comes from Candidatus Altimarinota bacterium, assembly GCA_043759495.1. GTDB lineage: Bacteria > Patescibacteriota > Gracilibacteria > BD1-5 > UBA2023 > STC-74. The sequence continues at coordinate 3,881 of JAYVLL010000087.1, read as the reverse complement.
TCATATAACTGAGGATCAAAAAGCACATGAAATTATAAATAAATTTAGCTTTTCTCCAGATTGATCACATTTATGATGGTTTTGAGATGTCCAGATTGGTTCAGTAGACGATGGAAAATGCATCTTGCACTTATCGGTAAAACAATTTTCAGAAGATATGTTAAATTCTGCATACAAGTGGTTGGAAGAGCATAAATGGGATGTACAAATTCAAGATTGAATTAACTCAATGTTGGAAATTAATACAGTTAACAAACTGTATGGCGGAAATATCCTTATCCGGTAAAAGAATTTACCCCAGTTAAATTTTCTGGCGGATGAGGAGGGATTCGAACCCTCGAACAGGTTACCCCGTTGCTTGATTTCGAGTCAAGTACTTTCGACCACTCAGCCACTCCTCCGTGGATGCGCATACTAGTGATAATATTCCGATTTTCAAGGGGAATTTTCTGGAATTCTCCTATTTTTTCACGATCTTTGCGATAAAAAATCCCTCAGTCTCAGCACTCGGGAGAATTCGAACGACTTTTGACATATTTTCCCCATAGTCCGTTCCCTTCCAAGAAGTGAGTCCCGTTCTCCACCATGACCGACCCGAGAGTCCGAGCATGATGTCCTGGAGCCTGGAATACTCATCGTTCTCTGTCTCCATATAGATTCGTGAAGGATGTGATAAATCGGATAAACATGGAAGTATATATACGTTTTGTTATTTCAATTCAAGGTACTTCATCATGTAAGTGTTAGTGCTACAATCTACCATTCAAGTATACTCACGATATTTCTCCCTCCTTCGAATACCCTATTTTCTACGATCCTGTATCCTGCCTCGAGAAAGAGTGACTCGAGCTCTACGATCGTGAATCCGTGGTAGTAGCGTGAGAATTTCCCTATTTTGATATCATAGTCTCCATCTCCTCGATGACTGTCCGCATATCGTAGCTGTTCACGGAGATTCCAGTTCGTCATATAGATGCGAGCTCATTCTTTGAGGAAGGATCTCATATCCCGGAGTACTTGCCGTCTCGCCTCGAGTGTCTCGAGATGGTGAAATGATGCGAGGAGGAGGATGATATCGTATCATTCGTCATTGCGACGGAGGAAGCAATCCAGTGTTTCAGAGTTTTCAGGAGCCTGGATCGCCACGTCACTTCGTTCCTCGCGATGACGAAAATGTACATGAATGTCGAGCATATCGCAGACTTCAAAATCATATCCAGGATGGAGTCTCTTCGCCTCCTCGGTCATCCCGAGAGAATTATCGATCCCGAGATATCTGAATTCATAATTCATAATTCATAATTCATAATTTTCTATGAATCGCCCATTCCCACACCCGATGTCGAGAATGCTCTGAGATCATCGATGACGCATATCCGCGATAATATATCCGAGCTCGGGCCAGGGATGATCCTGACGACTTTTCGAGAATGTCTGGGCATATTGATCGTAGGACATTACCGTTTCGGAAAGAGTTTTTCGAGGACTTGAGTATTTTTGCGCCAATTCTTATCCACCTTCACACGCAGTGCGAGAAATATCCGTTTTCCAAATATATCCTCGAGGATGAGTCGAGACTTGGTTCCGATATTTTGGATCTTTTGCCCTCACTTCCCGATGACGATGATCTTCTGAGAATCAGCTTCGACATGGACATATGCCTGGATCTTCATGAGGCTCGGATCCTCACTTTCTATCTGAGTGACCTCGACATACGAAGCATATGGGATCTCATCACCGAGCTCATGGAAGAGCTGTTCACGGATGATCTCAGAGATCCTGAGCTCTGATGACTGATCGGTATAATAGTCAGCATCATAGAGAAATGGTCACTCTGGAAGGAGTGCTGCGAGTCGAGTCACGAGCTCATCGAATCCAGTACGTGCGACAGAATCGATACGCAGATCCACGTCCTTCTGTGGATAACTCTTATTGTCCATATCTTGCTTGGTCTCGATCCTGAGGATCGGTTGTTTCACCGTTTTCAATACCTCATCGATACGGATATCTTCCTCGCCATAGGTACGAGTCGGGTCGAGGAGGCGTACGATCACATCTGCCTTTCCGAGGGAAGAGAATGCTTCCGAGTTAATACGCTCGTTGATATCATGAACTCGTTGACTGCCGTACTGTTCTCCACCATGATTATGGATTCCTGGCGTATCGAGAAATATGATCTGGATCTGCCGCTCCTCGTCCGTGAATATCCCCGGAATGGATCTCTGAGTCGTCTGTGGACGATGAGAAATCGCAGAAATCTTCTCTCCGATGAGAGCGTTCATGAGGGTGGATTTTCCAGCATTGGGTCGGCCGATGATGGCGACATATCACGTTTTAGGCATTTTTTAATGGTTATTATTGAGTTGTGTGAGTCTATTTCGGAATTCGATCAATACTCGTAAGGCATGATTCGAACATCGGCTAAGGTCATATCATTGGAATTGTGGAAATTGCTTCAGGAGAAATATCCTTTCTGTATCAAGAGTTCGATTTTCTCGTCTACTTGAATGGAATAGATATGTTGCGTATGATGATTGAAACATTGTGTTTATTTTTTCATTCTCCTTCTCGCCTCATCCACCTTTTTTCTGAGGATCTCAGAAGCCTTCACGGGATTCTGACCGACGAGGAGATCACTGCCATAGACGACTGTCGGTCACTCCTTGCATCGACCCTGACAGAGGCATGGCTCGATATCGACATCATCTCCATATCAGTAGAATCCCCGATCGCCTTCGAGACGTTTCTGGATAAATACTGAGTGTCGCTCGCTACAGGATCGCCCAGTACAGATGCGGACAGTGATAAGGGACATAATTGGGCTATAAGTTATAAGATTTGGGTCATTGGTGATATGAGTTTTAGGAATTTGATTGCGTTCACGAATAGCAATATTTCTCATTACTCATCACTATTTATGCATTATCGAATGATCGTCGCGTGAAGAGAAATGCACTCAGTGCGAGGATGACGATGATATAGAGTACATTGGTGCCATATCCCATGATCCAGTTCGAGAGGACGAGCGGAGCATCCGTCGCGATATAGTTCTTCAGATTCAGCGCTTCGAGATTCGGGAAGAGTGTCAGGATCGCGTTACCAGCATATCTCATCATCGGAACATCATCGAATCGAGCGTAGTCGAGCATCGCATATCCACTGTGTCCGATCATATAGCTCGCGATCGTGAGGAACATTGCGATCATCGGTGAGACAAATGTCGAGAAAAATAGGATGAGTGCGAGGAGAGAAAAGAGCTTCAGGATGATTCCCAGGATCGCCAGGGCGAGGAGTGGATCGAGCGCGATATCACGCATGAGGAGCATGCCGATGAGGACCGTTGTCTGGAACGCGACCATGACGAGCATGACCGAAGAGAATCCGATGAATTTCCCGAGGATGATACTCGATCGGGCAATCGGTTTCGAGAGCATGAGATATATAGTACGTCATTCGACTTCGCGCGCGATCATCCCTCCACCGAGGAAGAGGATGACAGCGAGTCCAGTCAGTTCGATAAATGAGAGTCCGAAATCATAGAGCACTCTCCTGATCTCACCGAGTGCGAGTGTCTCGAGGAGCAATGAGATGAGGACAAATATCACTCCGAGAAAGAGGATGAGTGAGAAAAAACGATTTCTCACGAGTTCACGGATGGTATTCTGAGCGATGATGAACATAGGGGAATAAGTTGAGAATAGTGATGGAGTGTCTGGTAGTTCCTATTCCCCTTCACCATGAAGGGGTGGATTCCGCCAGAGGCGGAAGACGGGGTAGTTGGTTTGTGTCAGATCTATATACTCAGAGTTCTGAGTTGTTGCTTACTGGAGAAATGTGAGTATCTTTTCCTGCATTTTCTGGAGATCTCCTGGTTCTGCCTT
>JAYVLL010000086.1:0-9139 GCA_043759495.1 Candidatus Altimarinota bacterium | reverse complement strand
AGGAAATACTATATACTACTTACGAATTACCACGAAAGAGGTGCCGAAAAGCGAAAGTGCTCTAGGACCCCTCTTTTTTTTGTCGATATTTCTTGTATTCTATCTTGTTACGGATATCAGGGAGGCTGAGATTGATACCATATTGCGATCGGATCACTTTATAGAGTGATGAATGATGCTTGTTTGGGAACAGTATCTTGGCGAGTCGTTCCTCTTCGAGGAGGAACTTCACCATCTTGTAGTAGTCACCATCTCCTGATACAAGGACTACCTTATCGAACTCTTCTTTGAGATAGAGTTTTTTCATAACATCGAACACGATATCCACATCGACATTTCATTTTTTCTTCCCCATCATGACAGATGAGTGCTCTCGAAATGATACGATGAATCCTGCCTTCTGGAGACTATTGTAGAGATCAGTCTCATCATCAGAGATGCATCCGAGAAAATAATATGCCTCAGCAACCTCGAGCCTATCACGCAAAAATATACGGAATCTCGCTATATCCACACTCCATCACTCTGATGCTGTGCCGAGATGGAGATTCTGCCCGTCGATGAATGCGATATTTCTTTCTGGCATAGGATTATCTTTGTGACTTTTTATCTCAAATATCTTATCCAATCCACCTCCTTTTGCAATATAAAAAATCCCCTCATTTGAGGAGAAAAAAGTTTTGATTTTATGATTATTTTTTGGGGAGCTTTCTTTTTGTCTCTGGGAGATAGTTCTCTTTTGAGATGACTTTTTGCTGTGTTTTTGTTTCGAGTTCTCGCCGAGCGTTGCCTGCGACACTTCATCATTCTCGAGATGCTTGCTCTATCTGATCCCATCCTTTGCTATCTTTTTGTTTCATGATCTCCGTCGTCGATGCTTCACCGAGCATCGTGAAGATGACCTCGAGAACAGTCATATGGTCTCTCAGGTTGTCGGACTTGCTAGTGAATCACTTGTACTCTCTGTATTCGCTCATACCCGACTCCCGCGAGCCATCTTTTGAATGGTTCAGCTTTCGGTGAAGGAATAGACTGGATGATACGGAGAATGGTCTTGGTATGAGCACAGTCAGTCTCTCTCATCTTCCCATCAGGTGCGATGAGTTTCAACTGTACGAAAAAATCATACAGTCCAGTCTGGATACCTTCTTCTGAGAGCTTGATCTTGAGATCACTCCAATATCGACGAGGATTCTGACTCTTCGTAAGAGCTGAGATGATTCCACTACAGAGAAATACCACTGATCCTCGTGCCATATCTTCCCTGATTGTTACACTCTTGAAGAGCGCTATGGAGGTATTTTTGAGTCATAGAGATGATAAACTATGATGAGAGTATACTCGAAACTCGATCAGATAAATTAAACTTCCAACTGCAAGAAATATATATAATTGTATAATCTGTATACTTATATTAGATCCCTGATCCAGTAGATAATCCGAGTATTTCGCTGATCATGTCGCGATAGTATCTGAACCGTCCTCATCTGTAGAATTCATAACAAGATCAACGAGTCGAAACGAGAAAGAATCAGAACTCCTTCATGCTCTTTCTCAGTCACTCGATTACATCTCTTGATGGTGAGCCTCATAGTTCAGCTGGAGTCACGAAAAGGCTCATCTCACCTTCTTGAAGTTTTTTGGCTCTTTGCAAGACTGGCTGTATGGATGAATCAGGAGCTTCGATAGTCATACGTGTCGGGAGAAATTGGGAAGATTTTATTAGGAAAGGGCCATCTGAATATCGGTATATCCAGCCAGAACAGTAGATTTATCTGCTTCTGTCACATCACCACCAACCGAGAATACTCTAGGCTCAGAATTTCATAGTTTTATAGCTTCATCTTTTAATGCTTTAAATCTCTCTTCCCATTTGAATTGTTTTCAGAGATTTCTGATCATCTGTTTATCTGCAGATATGTATATTCCAGCTTCGAAGTCTTCGCGCTTGATGAATCTTGAGCTTTCAGGAGTGAGTATCTCATCACCTATTTCTATCTCTCACTTTGAGTTCACAAATACTTCAAATTTTGTATCTATGATAACATAGCCTCTCTCATTAGCGAATTGAGTAAATTCACGAAATAATTCTTGAAGTTTTGCGATTAATCTAGGATAGATTGAAAGTACGTACTCTGATTTTATTGGGTTATCATTTTTTGTTTTATCTGTAGGAGTGAATTTTGCAAAACCATCTACATCTCGTAAATCTGCCCATTCTGTAAGACCTTCAGGCAAATTAAGTCCGTAAGGATCTTTCCAGTCTTTATAAGCTTTGAAGAGGGTCCCCGTGATATAGTTCCGGAGAATAAGTTCCATTCATTGTATTCATCTTTCAGGTCATAGATCAATCTCTAATTGTCTACAGAGCTCTATGGCTTGAGATCTTCATCTGAGTTCTGCTGGAATATTGTCAGGAAGCTTTCTCATTGTAGTTCGCATTCAGTGTGATTCTGCGAACTTTGCACCTAGGATAGAAATCTGATTTTGTACTTCTCATTTTCCTTCAATTTCGAGACCCAGAGGGATATTGAATACAGAAGTTCTATCCGTACGTACCATCAGAACTTCGAGGGGTTCTCGATCAGGGATGATATAGAGATCTGCATTTTTTCCAGTATAGAATCGAACATACCCGAGTGACTCGAGTCGCTCATCACCTCGAGTCAGATTCATGGTTTTTCATGCTGGCCAGAGTCATGTGTGGTAAAGTCGCATGAGTTGCTCATGTTTATTTTTTACATGAATCCTCTCTTCTCATGTTTCTACATCTATACTTTTTACTGCGAGAGAAACTCGATTATCGGGATCAAGCAGATTCCAGAAATGAGTTAATACTTCTGTTTCATCATCAGATGGAACTGAAACAACGAATGGATCTTCATTGAATGGTAGTAGAACTCATACTTGATTTCCGTCTATAATATCAGCTACCTCATCACGGTAAGTATGTATGCATCGACCAGCTCATGGAGTTAGATTTTTATAGAGATATATCATTCGAATTGTATTGGCAGGATTATTATCAATTGTTCAAAGTACTGAAAATGCTACACTAGCAGTTTTTTGATCGATGATCCCCGATATACGTGGCGTATAATTTGGTCTATCAGGCTCATGTTCTCTGCCTGCAAGAGCTGCTTCGAGGTCATTAGGGGGTGTCGCTATTACATATCGTATCTGTTTGATCGCCATTTGTAACAATATGAGTACCGTCCTTTGTTCGAATAGCATTATACATCGTAAGAGGATCTACTTTTATAGTAGGATCAACAGGGGCAGTTCTTACTACCCCATTGTCAATTACGAATACTCTATTTCTACTTGAGGGACTACGACCCATTATAGCATAAACTTGAACGTACTTTTTCCCGTTTGGAGTGAGTCCTTGCACTATTACGCGACCAGGATATGGACTATCACTGAGTTTGTGATCTTGTGGGGCTTCATCTGGAGAGTGGGTAGAGAGAGACATAAAAAGAAAAGTTAAAAAATGAAATGATTGGGATTTCTTGAACTATACTACTATCCTGATGGATGAGCTCTAAAATATTCTGCTAGCGTATGCCAGGCAACCCGACCAGGGCGACTCTTTTGCCTATGAATTTCTTGTGCTTTTTGAATTACACTGTCAGTCGTCTGAGACTCATCGAGCGGAAGGATGACTTTGATTCTGTCGTGTAATTCAGCCATCGATCTTACTAAGTTAGTATTTCACTCTCCTCATCTGCTGTCTAGGATGTATTGAGTGAGAATATTTTCTATCGAGTTATTACTGAGATATTCACTCAGAAGGTCTCCAGAAAGTGGTATTTCCTTGGCGAATGGATATCCTTCAGGAAACTGAACAGGATCTCACTGGTTCCCTGACCATGAGATAATCCCTTGAGCCACCATCGCTGTGACGAGTGGTTGTATGCGGTGCTCCATAGCATTCACATGTTTCGCGATACTATCAGGGGTGACTGCTTCTCAGAAGAGTGCCTCAGATATCTCGATCGGGAACTGGAAGATGATCGGTCCATCATCGAACTTATCTGTGACGAAATGCATAGTGACAGCCGTACGAGATATCTTTCCTTTTTCCCAATCTTCAAATATCTTATTATGTACTGCCATCCCATGCATTCCATTTCCGCCATAAGGAGGGCAGGTTGGTCCTGGATGGATATTGACAGATTTTGATGAAGGGATTCATCTTGCTTGTTCTGGAGTTGTCATTGCTCTCTTGAGATATCCAGAGAGAGCATGAGTAGCTCTTGGATGTTCTTCATCGATAGATCCATAATCAAAAGGCAGAGCCTTCGTATCAGTGATATATCGAAATGGTACTTGGGGGTCAAAAGCCTCTATTTTTGTCCGTACTCCCCCATTCGGATAGTTCGAGAGCACTTGGACGACTTCATATCGAAAGAGATGTCTCAAATCTTCGGGTGTAATCCCGAGGTTTTCGATATCCCACTTTCAACTTCAGCGTATGGCGTCGACGAGATTTTTGGGACCACTTCCTCACTTGTTTTCATCCTTCTCTCCAGTAGCGAAGATGACAAGAGGAAATGGATGAGTTGGCTCTGAAGGTATTTTCATAGGAAGTCGATTATGCATAAAGTTTAAATTCTTCATCATTGGAACCATCTTGGAATTGTAGTGTCAAATCAAGCTGAGAAGATTTTCCTTTTGGCGTTCCAGTGACTCTACCACCTATACGAGCATTTACACCATAGTCACTCTTAGCATATTTGATAAATCTTTCTGCTTCTTCTTGAGAATGGAAGGTCATTGCCATTCTCTGTCCTATTGCCCAAGTATCAGGAGCGTTTTTTATACTGAATTTATTGTCTTTACTTGCGAGAGCACCTGTCATCCTATGAACAGTATCTGATACTTTGTACAGATTATCCATCTTTGCTGAGAGTCATTTCTTCGCGAGTATAGGTTTGAGGAACTTATCAGTAAGTCCTCCTCCTGAAAGATGTGAGACGCTTGTCATATGAAATTTACGTTCTCCATTTGTATTCCATCCATTTGCATCAGCGATAAGATTGGAGTAGACAATACATGGTTCTGCTATTTCCTCGATATCTTGAAGGGCATCAGGATTGGTCCACCAATCTTTGCCATAGAGAATCGATAATGCTTCTCGAGCCTTGGTAACTCAGTTGCTTCCTATTCCAGGCTGCTCTAATACTACAATGAAATCTCCTTCCTCAACTTCATCTCCAGTTATCTTGAGTTTGTCATGGTAGAGTCCATACATCACCCCAGACCAATTGAATGGGAAAAATGCGTTGGGATTCTCACTTCCCACGAATTGTCTGAGACCTGCACTTTCTCCAGTGAGAAGCACTATTCATTGTTCTCGAAGTACATCACCGAGACCAAGCATAAGTTCTTGGTATGCGATTGCTTCATCATCAGTGAGTCTTGAGTGATCAATCACATTAGAATATACGAGAGAAATACCACCATGTCGTGCAATATCATCTGCTGACATAGCAATAAGATTCCGCGCCATATTACGAAATCAAGAAGTAAGTTTTGGTCAGTACTTATTCTCAATTTTATCAAGTATATTGTAGAGAGAGTAGAGCGCATTTGCCATCTCGACTTTTGTCCCGATACCATCTGCGGCAAGCGTTTGCTGATATCCTTTTGGGAGAAAGAGTCCACCCGTCGCCTGTTCGTATAAATCAGCATTACCTTCTCAAAGTGCTTCACTAAGCCTATTCTTTATATCGGCCACAAATGGTAACTCATCTCTAAAACGAAATCCTCTTGGATCGCGAAAGTGAAATTCCCCTCATTCAGTGAGAAGATCTACTATTATTTTTGGACTATTATGAAAACTATCTACACACACCCTTCAGGCTGTTTCACCAGCTGCATCTTTCGTTACACGATCATAGTGAGCATTTGCGAGAGCCATAAATCCAAAAAATTAAAAGAAATAAAGATTATTGAGCAACCTTTGCTGGATTTTCATGTACCCATTTTCTAGCGTTTAGTGCTATATTCATCCATGGACTATATTCTTCAGTTCTTGCTTCAGGAGGAGTATAGGAATGAGTCACCGTTCTAAAGACTCTTTCTAGGTGAGGCATCATGCCAGTAAAACGTCCATTCTTTGAAGTAAATGCAGTAACTCAATTTGCAGAACCATTTGGATTAGCTGGGTAGTGTTCAGTCGGATTGCCGAGGGAATCCACGAACTGCATGTTTCCTTTTCCAGATCCTCCGACCATTTTTCATTCACCATGAGCAGATGATATAGGAAGGATAGCATCATCCATTCCTTCAAATAACTTAGAATCTCATGCAGTGATTCTTATTATTGGCGCACGCGCTTCGAATGCCCAAGAGTCATTAAATGTGACCTCTGGCCAATCTTCGGCTCCTGGAATAATCTCAGCAATCTGAGATAGCATCTGACAACCATTACATACACCCAATCCAAGGGTATCATTTCTTAGGGTAAAATCTTCAAATTCTTTTCTCGCTACTGTATTCTCTAAAATATTTATAGACCATCAGGTACCGGCACCGAGTGCATCACCATAAGAAAACCCTCAACAAGCCGCAAACATCTTAAAATCAGAGAGTTTCACTCGCCCTTCGATGATGTCTGACATATGTACATCCACTGCCTCAAATCAGGCAAGATCAAACATTGCACCCATCTCTACATGCCCATTAGTTCATTGTTCACGAATGATTGCTATTCGAGGTTTCTCTCCTCCATTTTCAGCATGTTCCCGAATGATTTCCCATGATGGATGTGCGCTTACAGTGCGCTTTGGTAAGGTTACTATTATAGGATTTTCTCAGAGATCATGTGACTGTTCCATTGCTACAGATTCAGGGTTATCACGTTGATTTCGAATGAGGTTACTGGTCGTTCACCATTTTTCCTGGAGTGATTGTCTCGAGTCCCTGAATACTTCTTGTCCATTGTGAGCAATAGTAAGATTTTGCTCATTCAAATTGAGCGTTCCAAGAGTATGGATATGTGTAGTATATTCACCGAGAAGCTCTTTCACACGATCTGTTGATCATTTTTTTACCTGGATCACAATACCAAGTTCTTCATTAAATAATCCTGAAAGTGCATCACCGAGACTGCTTGTATCAATATCAAGTCCGATATGTGAAGCAAACATCATCTCAGAAAGTGTCGCTACAAGTCCCCCATCACTTCTATCATGGTATGCAAGGATAAGTCACTCGTCATGGAGTTGATTGATCGCTGATATGCAGGCGAGCATCATATCAGGATCATCCATATCTGGCATTTCGTTTCAGAGCTCATCATGTATTTGGGCAAGGATAGATCATCAGAGCCGGTTTTTCCCTTTTCAGAGGTCTATAAGGAGGAGCTCAGTGCCTGGATCCCTCTGAAGTTCTGGAGTAGCATGACGACGGACATCGTCCATAGGAGCAGTGATTGAAAAGTTGAGTGATACCGGGGATATGACATCATGTTCTCAGTCTGCATCATTCCATTTGACTCTCATCGAGAGACTATCTTTTCCTGTAGGGATATTGATTTTGAGCTTTATTGCGAGCTCAGAAAGACTCGTTACTCAGTCATTCAGAGCAGCGAGCTGCCCTGGCACCTTTGCCGCTGCCATCCAATTGGCTGAAGCTACGATTTGGCTCATATTTACTCTTGCAGAAAGGAGATTAGTGAGTGCTTCCCCGAGTGCCATACGAGATGCCGCAGAGGGATTCACGATAGCGAGAGGAGGCCTCTCTCAGAGGGCTACAGCCGTACCAGTGTATTCAGTAAATCCATCTGCTATGATCGACATATCCGCAACGGGTACTTGGTATGGTCCGACCATCTGGTCTCTTACAGTACGTCACAGTACTGATCTATCCCCGATAGTTACGAGGAACTTTTTATCTCCTACTGTATCACTTGCAAGAACTTGAGGAAGAATCGATACTATACTTGAAGCAAGTGTTTTCTCAAGAGTTCCACCATCTACAGCAATATGAATGTCCGATAATTCTGTATCTGCAGGAACTTCTAGCAGTGCATCCATTTCCATATCTATCAGTCTTATCCCATCTCTTTCGAGAATGAGATCTTGCTTCTCTGTCACGCTTCCCACCACGGCCATAGGACAACGTTCTCGTTCACAAAGAGCTCGAACTTCATCGATTCTATCAGGTGGAATTGCTAGAACAAATCGCTCTTGAGACTCATTGGACCATGTGGTGGCTGGATCCATCTTTTCAGCAACGGGGATACGAGAGTAGTCAAATATTGCTCCACCAAATCACTGATGAGCAAGTTCTGGGAATGCATTCGAGAGTCAACCAGCACCGACATCATGGATGGAGAGTACTGGAGTATTCTCTCCCATTGCTCTTGTCGCATTGATCACTTCTTGTCATCGTCTTTGCATTTCGGGGCTTCCACGCTGTACAGATTTAAAATCAGCACCCTCACTATTTTGTCATCATACCATGGATGATGCTGCACCACCTCATACTCATATGCTCATACCTGGTCATCCTATCTGGACGAGAAGTGTTCCAGGTGGAAGTATTTTTTTCTGAGTATGCTCTGTATTTACTTCTCCTGTCCCACCAGCAAGCATGATAGGCTTCTGGTATCCCCACTCTTTTCCACTAGGATCTTTCCATCTAAGTGTACGAAAGTATCCACCAAGACCTGGCCTTCAGAATTCATTATTAAAGGCAGCACCTCAGAGTGGACCATCTATCATGATCTTCATAGGGCTAGCATTTCGAGTCGGTCCAGTAGAATCTAGTCGAGATACCGTAAATCATGTAAAACCCATACGACTTTCTCCACCCTGTCATGGAGCAGCCTCATCTCGTATTTCTCATCCAGCACCAGTAGCGGCTCCAGGCAATGGCGCTATACCAGTCGGATGATTATGAGTTTCTGCTTTGAACGTCGAATGAATAAATTTATGAAGATGCCATCCATATTTTCCATCAGGTCATCTCTGAAGTACTTGCACTTTTTTAGCTCCTCATACAGAGGTATTGTCTTTGTAGGCATTCACGACATCATTTGGATTCTTTCAGTGTGTCTTTTTGATTTGTGCAAAGAGTGTATCTATTTGCCTTTCTCCATCGATAGTCAACTCTGCTTTGAATATTA
>JAYVLL010000085.1:0-5341 GCA_043759495.1 Candidatus Altimarinota bacterium | reverse complement strand
TGGCTCGTCTCCTCTGCTCATTGAGGATATTGCTCGTTAGTCTCTTTGCTCTCTTTGTCTCTTTTGGTTTTTGTTTCGAGAAATATGATACTCCATAATTGGGGTATTTTATCTTTTCTCATAATCTCATATGCTCGCAGAAGGACTCCCTATATACAAATCAACCTATGACTTCTTGCTTGAGATATTTCTGTTTTCTCGGTCATTCATCCGAGAGTACAAGTATACGATAGGCCAGGAACTCAAAAATGAAACAATACAACTCATGCTCTCGATATTTCGAGCCAACAGCTCACTCGAGAAACGATCCCTCTTTCTCGAAGATGCCAAGATTCACCTTGAAACAGTACGACTTCTTCTACGGATCACGAAGGATCTCAAGCAAATAAATCTCGAGGATTTCGTATCTCTTTCTGAGAAGCTCGAATGAATATCGAGTCAGCTTACCGGCTGGCAGACTCATAGTCGGAAGATAGGATGCTAGGGATATATCGGGCGAGAATCATATATCTCATGGGACATATGAGAGTGCCGTATTTTATCGGGGATACACTCATGAGATTTCATGAGTAGAAAAAGATCACTCTCTCGTATCTTCGGGAGGGTGACATATGAGATATCCCTATCCGACTCGGGCGTCTTCAACTCGAATGACGCCGAGGTCGTGAATGAGGGCGAGTGGACGTACTGGGTGACGTTGGCTCAGTATGACAAGGGCTTCGATGCGCGGTGAATCCATCGCGATAATCGTAACTCGAACGACAACTGACTCACTTTCAATGGCTCGTCTCCTCTGCTCATTTCGGCGAAAATATATATCCCTAGCATCATGTTTTCCCTCGCTGACATCTTCACTGCCTACTATGATTGCCGTCGTCACAAGAGAAATACGTATGGTGCTCTCGAGTTCGAGCTGTACTATGAGTCTGAATGTATAAAACTCTGGGAAGAGATAGAGAGTCGGACATATAGCCTCCAGCCTTGCACTGCATTTATCGTGCGAGATCCTGTGCAGAGAGAGATATTGGCGAGTCACTTCCGTGATCGAGTCGTACATCATCTCATCGCTCGCCGTTTCGAGCCTATCCTCGAGCGAATCCTCATCCATGACGTATATAACTCACGAAAAGGGAAATGAACCCACTATGGAATCAGACGAGTCGACCACTTCATGAGGGCATGTTCTGAAAATTACCAAAAAGATGCGTATGTCCTGAAGCTCGATATCTCAGGATTTTTCATGAGTATTGATCGAGAGAGACTCTGGGGGAAGGTGAGAGATTCATTTTTTCAAGGGGGAATCAAACCACAGAAACTATGAATCCATGAAGACGAACAAGACATACTCCTCTACTTGATAGAAATGATTATCTTCACTGATGTGAGAAAGTGAGTGAAGATCATCGGGAAAAGAACAGACTGGATCTGACTCCCACGCAATAAGAGTCTTTTTTATACTCGTTCCTGATACTGACTCCCGATCGGAAATCTCACGAGTCAGATCTTCGCGAATATCTATATGCATGAGTTCGATATTTTTGTGAAGAAAACTTTGAAGATGAAATATTATGGACGATATGTCGATGATTTTATCCTCATCCATAATGACAGAGAATATCTCAAGGGCTGTACTTCACAGATACGAGTATTTCTCGAAACAAACGTCTCACTCACACTTCATCCGAAGAAAATATACTTCCAACATATATCGAAGTGAGTGCTTTTCCTGGGGACTTTTATCAAACCATATCGGAAATATGTTGGGAAGAGGACGAAAGGAAATTTTTGGAGATTGATCGAGGGAATGAATGGGAGAATAGCGGAACAAGATTTTGACCAACAAGGGGTATGCTCACGATCGATTTCGCTATTGCTGAACTTACTATGACATATACACAGGATATTTACGGATGAAGAGAAAGAAAGAATCGTCTCACAAATAAACTCGTATCTCGGACTTATGAGTCATACACACTCTTATACCCTCAGAAAGAAGATGATAGAAGGTTTTTGCGGCGAGTTTTTTGAACATTTTGTGAGAGATGTGGCATATCATAAAATCTTGCTAAAAATGAAAAATGAATAACTGAAAGAAGAAAAACCTACTCCCACTTGTATGGGAGTATTTTTGTGTATAATCAGCCTATGATCCAATCAAACAAAAGAAAACAAATCATCCTCGTCCGTCATGCAAAAGCGGTAGAACGTGCAGACTGGAAGGGGAGTGACTTCGAGCGACCACTAACTCCATCATGAGAGAATTCAAACGGTATTGTCGCGAACTACCTCAGGCTCATATGACTGAAGCCAGAACGAATCGTTTCGAGTCCATCTGCGCGGACGCGAGGAACCGCCATAGGACTCGCGAAGAAATTCTCGATTCCAAAGGTCGACTATGTTGATTCCCTCTATAATGAGAAACCATCACTGGATCGAGATCCTCTGGCGATCCATCTCGATATCGTCCGAAAGAATAAGAGAGATGGGAAGGCGCTCATGATCATCGGGCACAATAATGATCTGTCTGACTTCGCTGAGTACCTCTGTGGTGAACCTGTTCCGTCGATGAAGAAGTGAGCCGTCATCGTCCTCTCGGTACCAGATGGAGTCGACTGGAAAAATATCCAGCCGGGTATGCTCAAGTTCGTCTACTATCTCACACCCCACTTTCTCAGATTAGAAGAGTTGGTATAATTTTTTGTCATTCTCTGTACGAGAATCTCTTCCTGTCTCGAGTTTTCGAAGAGATACTCCTTCGGAGTATGACAAAAAAAGACAATAAATTTATCGTCTATACAGATGGATGATCCCGATGAAATCCTGGTCCTTCTGGGTGCGGGATTTTTCTGTCTTCTGAGGATGGGAGTATCATCGAGAAGAAGTACAAATATATCGGTCATGCGACCAATAATATCGCAGAATACACGGCTGCCCTCCTCGGCATCACTCGTGCGATCGAACTCGGAGCGACCACGATCGAACTCCGAGCAGATAGCCTCCTCGTCATCGAACAACTCGCAGGCAACTACAAGATAAAAAATCCAGAACTCAAAAAAATCGCCACGAAAATCTTCGAAGCGATAGGAGTGTGGTGAGGAGAGATCATATTCACACATGTCTATCGAGAGCAGAATACTGAAGCGGATCGGCTCTCGAATGTGGCGATGGATAAGCGTGGATAATCCTAGCGTATCATTTTTTTAGCAAGACTGCTCGTTGGAGGAAGACTAGATTTTTTTGGTTCACTTGTTCCCATATTTTCATGCTATGCTTGGTATGATCGCCGGAAGAAAGGCCAAATTAAATATAAGTTTTTCTATTGCTGCAGGGGAAAGCTTCATGTAAGAGTTATATACCTGATTCAGTACCACTGCCACTGCATCCATATTTGCTCAGGCAGATCAGAGTGAAAGTATCGAGATAAACTTGGCTTTTTCTATAACTGGTAGTTGAGAAAATTCTGTACTCAATAAATCAAAAAATTCTTGTCCAGAGATATTTGTAGTTTTTAAAATATGCAAAGCTTTTGTAGCCGTTCCATCGCCTACGATTTCCCTATTGCCGGTAGGTTTGAGTATTTCCAGAACACCTCAGAGATCATCCTCTGAAACTGTCGTGAGAAAAGTCCCATCCTTTCGGGGCTCATAGATATGATATGTTACTGTTACTCGACCATTTTGCTCTGCGACATTGCTAAAGAAACGACATACACCTCGGCCAGATTTATGTGCCTCGATCATACCAGGCATATCTTTTGCCTGAGCAAAGCTGATCCCTGTTTTCGTGTAGAGTTGATTAAGTCTTGCAATCTCCACTTGAATGGCTCTTTCTACAGTGCTACTGAGTTCTCATCTTTCAGTATTTCTACCTTTTTCTTGAAGAGTTGGAAGTACATATTGTTCTGAATCGATAGACATATATTTGTAGTGAAAGAATAGGTAAATAAGATAGAAAATTTATGGTCAAAAATGTAATTCCATATTAACACTTTTTCTACTTATACTAAAACCGCCGAATAATTCGTCATTCTGAGCTTGCGAAGAATCCATGTTTCTGGTACCTGGATACTTCCTTCGTCAGGATGACGGATAAGGAAGATAAACAATTATTTAGCATTTTTAGTATAGAGATTAATGACTTTTCCAGAGTACCACTGTTTTTTTTTTGCAAATTTCGGAATCTTTTTTCTGAACAAAAGTTTATATTTATCGGATTCGATGATTTTCATTTGATTTTATTCCTATTTTTCCTATAATCCGCGCGTTCTGTTCTACGTTCATTTATCATAATACATATGGCTCATACAGGTATCATCACAAAAATAATCGGTGTCGTTATCGATGTCGAATTCTCAGGTGGGAAAATCCCTGAGATCTATGAGGCGCTCGAAGTCCAGTGAGCTCCACACAAGCTCATCCTCGAAGTCCAGCAACAGCTCGGAGATGGAGTCGTCCGTACGATCGCCATGAATGCCGTCGATGGTGTGAAACGTGGGCTCGAGGTCATTGCCACAGGTGCACCGATCTCAGTGCCAGTCTGACCACAGGTACTCGGACGCATGTTCAATGTGCTCGGTGATCCGATCGATGAGATGGAGGCTCCGACAGCCGAGAGAAAGGATCCAATCCACAGAAAATCTCCATCATTTGAAGAGCTCTCGACCAAGACTGAACTCTTCGAAACAGGGATCAAGGTTATCGATCTCATTGCTCCGATGCTGAAGTGAGGAAAAGTAGGACTCTTCGGAGGTGCATGAGTCGGAAAAACCGTCATCATGCAGGAACTCATACACAATATCGCGAGTGGACATGGTGGATACTCGGTCGTTGCCTGAGTCGGGGAGCGTACTCGAGAGGGAAATGATCTCTATCATGAGATGAAGGACTCGGGTGTCATCGCGCAGACGGCTATGGTATTTGGTCAGATGAATGAGGCTCCAGGACCTCGAGCTCGTGTCGCTCTCACGGGTCTCACGATGGCAGAGTATTTCCGTGATGTCGAAAAGCGAGATGTTCTCCTTTTCGTCGATAATATCTTTCGTTTTACTCAGGCAGGATCAGAGATCTCAGCACTTCTCGGGCGTATCCCATCAGCAGTAGGATATCAGCCGACACTCGCGACCGATATGGGTGCACTCCAGGAACGTATCGCATCGACCAAGAACGGTTCTATCACATCAGTTCAGGCGGTCTATGTTCCTGCAGATGATCTCACTGATCCTGCTCCTGCGAATACATTTGCCCATCTCGACTCAACCGTCGTCCTCTCTCGTCCGATCTCTGAGCTCGGTATCTATCCTGCGGTCGATCCACTCGATTCGACGTCGACTGTATTGACTCCA
>JAYVLL010000084.1:0-3611 GCA_043759495.1 Candidatus Altimarinota bacterium | reverse complement strand
TTTGTTTTCTCGACAACTCTTCTTATAATCCTGCTATTCATTTCAGTCTATTTCTTTAGAGAGATGTATATTTGTTGCACTTGGGGGTAAAATTCATCTGTGTGTATATTGCTCATCATTAAAATACTTCCGTCATTTAGCAAACAGTGAATCTATCTCATTATCGGCATTATCACTCTTAGAGACTCTATCAAGATGAATCTGAATATAGTTGGATCTATACTCTGACATGCTTCATGCAGGAGCTCATTTTATCCATTGTCCACTCGGTAAGATCCAACCACAACCCAGATACATAGCCTTGGTAAGTTCTCATTTTACTTTTGAGAACAGTAATTGCAATTTTTCCGTACTTACCTGATCTATGCTCGTCTCTAGATCTTCGGCAAGTGTTGCAAGTGAAGCTGTATTCGAAGATCAGGATTCTGATTCTGTTGTAAATTCCATAAAAAATATAAAAAAATAACTACTTGATCATAAGAACTCTCTCTCTTTTGTCAAAACATATTTTATTTTTATCGTACAATATACTTTCCTATTTTCTCGATTGCACGAAATGCAGATTTCGATATAGTCATCTCATATATACTCTCTTCTCACGAGAATCTCCACTCTCACTCTACTCCTGATATGACTCCCTGAAATACTCTGAAAAAATTCCTAAGCCCCATATACGAATATCCGCGAGATTATTTCTGGAATATTTTCCAGGCATTGATCCTCTCTGGATATGCGATACTCTCACTCGAGCTCACTCGGGCGATCATCCTATCGATCCAGTGAAAGGAGAGCGATCGACTCACAGATCTCTTTATTGTTTTTGGCATCGCATCGATCTGACTCACTACCTCACGATTTCTCCTCTATAAGACGGGCTGTTCACCGATCATGCACAATGGTATGATGCGTTCCATACGCGAGTATATGCGGAAGTATGTCCATGCCGAGGGCAGTGCTGTAGAAAAGATCGGTACCGGGAGATTTCTCACGACCATCGACAAGTGACTACATGACTGGTATGATCTCCTCTTCCAACTCACGTTCTATGGTGTGGTAAATATCTCATTTATCTTCTATACGATCTATACGATATTCGTGATATCTCCCCTTGCTGGAGGGATCAGTGTCGCTATATTTATCCTCTCAGGTATCGTCGGAACGCTCGCGAATTTCTGGATGCGAGAGAAGAGAAATCTCCGCCGAGACGCGTATAAGGAAGCCCTGCACAATCTGACCATCATGATCATGAGTCGAAATGAGCTCCTCCAGAATGAGACGCTCTATGAGAAGTGTCTCGAGAAGATCTGTCTCTTCCTATCGCGGGCATGAGAGTATCATCACAGAGTCGTATTGGGATTTCTCGTGATGGAAGAATTCCCTCGGCTGATGATGTTCACGATCCGTATCGGACTCTATATATTCATCGCGAATGGACTCTGGGAGGGGAGGGGATGATTTGCTGATTTTGCTATATTCATCACGATCATCGCGCTCGCAGAGAAGGGGCTGAATGAATTCCTGAATCTCATGCGCGATACACTGCGACAATTCACGACGATCGAACTGCTCTGGAACACATTCGATTCACTCCCACCGATCGAGGGATACAGTACTGGGAATACCTATCGGGATCATCCAGGAGCTCCCATCGAAATACGGGATATGAGCTTTTCCTATGAGCATGCTCCGATTTTTTCTCACTTCTCACTCACCATCGAGCGATGACAGAGGATAGCACTCGTCGGAGGATCTGGATGAGGCAAGACGACACTCATGAAGCTCATCGCCTGATATCTCGCTCCACACTCAGGCAGTATCTCAGTCTTCGGGAATATCCTCTCAGAGACGACACTTCAGTCATATTATCCGAAAATCGGCTACCTCACGCAGGATCCGAGCGTCTTCGATGGAACAATCAGGGAGAATCTCGTGAGTGCTATTCCTACTATTTCTGTCATGTCGACAGAGTCCCGAGTCCTCGGGACGACGAGACATCGTGCTCAGGCAGGATGAAAAATAGAGCCAGATTTCTCTCTTCGCTCTGCTTCGCTCGAAATGACAGAGATGCAGGAACTCATCGAACAGGAACTCATCGATGCTCTCAGACTCGCTCACTGTGACTTCGTCTTCGAGATGGAGCACGGGCTCGATACCGAGATCGGTGAGAAGTGAATCCGACTCAGTGGCGGACAGAAACAACGACTCGCTATAGCGAAGATATTCCTGAAAGATCCTGAGATCATCCTCCTCGATGAGCCCACGTCTGCGCTCGACTCATTCTCAGAAGAGAAGATCACAGCATCCCTCGATACCCTCTTCGAAGGACGAACCGTGATCATCATCGCTCATAGACTGCAGACCGTTCGACATGCCGATGATATCATCGTGATCGAAGACTGAGCCATAGTCGAACGAGGTACACACCAGTGACTCGTAGAAACAGGATGAATCTATGCGAAGATGCTTGAGCTCCAGAGTGGATTCTAACTGAGGAAAAACTTGCTTTTCCCCACTTTTCGATATACTTTTTCCACTATTATTTTTTAGTTTTTATTTTTTCTTTTTCTCTCTATGGCAGAACGCTCACTTATTATCCTGAAGCCTGACACTGTCCACCGTGGACTCATCGGTCAAGTCCTCTCTCGCATCGAAGCTCGCGGACTGAAGGTCGTCGCGATGAAGATGGCAAAAGTGACCCAAGCAAAACTCGACGAACACTATGGTCACCTCACCAGTAAGCCTTTCTATCCTGAGATCGTCGCCTATATGACTATGGGTCCGGTCGTATTTCTCATCGCCGAAGGGGATAATGCTGTCGGTGGTATGCGCCAGCTCTGTGGCGCTACTGATCCTGCTCAGGCAGCTATGGGAACAGTTCGTGCTGACTTCGCCCTCACGATCCGATATAACCTCATCCATGCTTCTGATAGTGTAGAAAATGCTACCGCTGAGATCGCTCGATTCTTCTCTGAGGATGAGATTTGTGGATATGAGAGAAAGGTAATCTAGTTTCTAGGGATAGCGATAGAAATAGAAATGAATTTTTATTTTCATATGGGAACTTCCGCATTTAGAAATCTGATAGTCTGGCAAAAAGCCATCAACCTCTCAGAAAGAACATATTCAATAACTGCTCTTTTCCCTAAAATCGAGCAGTTTTGTCTTGTTGACCAGATGAGAAGAGCCAGTATTTCTATTGCATCTAATATTGCCGAGTGATCCTGAAGGGGAAGCAATCTTGATTATGCACGTTTTTTGAGCATGGCCCGTGGATCTTGCTCTGAGTTAGAAACACAGACAGTTATAGCAGGGAGACTATGATATATCTCAGATGAAATATCTGATAGTATCACATTGAATTGTGAAGAAATCCAAAAGATACTCTCAACTTTGATACAAAAATATAAATGATAACTCCTCTCTATTGCTAATATCTATTACTATACCCTCTCAACTTGCGCTCTTCCAACAATTACACCACATCCTTATTCTGTGTTCTCGCAGATCCTCGAGAAACACGAAGAGTCGACACCTACCTGTCGGCTCTTTTTCCCGAGAAATCCAGGAGCTATATCCAGAAGATGATCGAAGAAGGGAAGATCACGTGCAAT
>JAYVLL010000083.1:0-2081 GCA_043759495.1 Candidatus Altimarinota bacterium | reverse complement strand
CGGTATGAGATTTTGGTAGGTATAGTATCTTTTTCCCACCAAGAATCTTCCTGTGTGAATTTGGCTACCGCTTCAGCTGGTACTGATATCGCGACTGCTGTCACATATGTGGCGAGAGAGATCGTGAACTGTACTGCCCACCATGTCAGTGGCACCATGATGATACCGAGGGCGAGCTTCGGGAGCATCGCCTTGTACCCGTAGTGTTCAGAGTTAAATATCGTGGCAAGTGCTATGATGATCAGGAGTATCGCATAGATAAAATACGTGATATTGGATACGGTGATCCAGAGATCATGCAGGACCGGTCTGAGCCCGAATATCTCACCAGCAGTCCAGTCAGGTGACATGAGCCAACTCGCGAGCATGATAGCGGGCGAGACGATGATCGTGAGTATACTGAGGACGATATTGACTCCTGCGACCAGAGTATTGAGCATCTTCTGGATTTCGGCGTTTTGAGTTCCAGTGCTTGGAATTGTCTTAGCAAGTAAAGCACATTCTTCTTCCGTAGAACAAGGTTCTACTGCGTAAGATTGGCTTATTCATATTTGAGTAATGAAAGTCGTATGAGTTCATATATCTTTCTTAAATTCCATTCAAATTCAGAAAAATCCTCCCACTCCTATGAGTACGAGTAATAGTGATGTCAGAGGTTTCTTGAACATAGAGGTATTAGACCATAATTCTTATTTTTTTGCAACTATCTACTCTATCTTTTTCGATGATTTTGCCTCTTCCTCGGTTTGGATGAGTCCCATCTTTCTCAGGAGGTCAGCTCCAGAGTCAGGGATCACGACGACAGAGCGCTTGATGAGGGCTTCACGATTGTTGATGAGTGTGTCGAGGACGATCTTGTTCTGTCACTGGAGTATACCATAGGCACGCTGGAATCTCTCGAGGTAGACGAGGTAGACTCGAGCTCGATTTTCCCGATTTTTCGCATTCACATAGTCGTTGATCACTATATCGACCCCCGTGTAGTCGAATGCCTTGTAGCGTTCTTCCATCGTGACCTTCGAGGCATTCGTGATCCCTGCGACGGTCGTGAGGATCGTCGTGAGTTCCTGGATCTGTTCTCATATGAGTGTGAGTCGATCAGCAGTCCGAGTATAGTATGCCTTCAGGATCTCGATATGCTCATCGAGTGTGACTGTTCGATCGACTGACTGATCGAGGAGGCTCACGATATCCGTACGCAGGACATTCACATAGGACTGGATCGAGATCATATTGTTCCCGATGAGACGCTTTTCTCACTCGCTCGGACTCGCGATGACTTCTGCTATAGAGATGATATCATTCGAGAGACTGATCCCTCACTGAGTCGATTCTATCACTCTCTGTCAGACATTGAGGGAAACTGCGGTAGCGATATTGCCGAGATACGTGGTATTGAGCTGAGAGAAATTCGCGTCATTGCTCGCACTCGCACCAACTCAGAGATACGGTGCGATATATCCCCACGAGAGATGGAGAATGAGTGTGAAAAAAATCGTCAGGATGAGTGTGTTTTTGGTGAATTCCTTGATTTCAGGTCTGAAAAACATAAAGTATTTTGAGTTACTGGTGTGATTTTACACATTTTTTCTTATTTTGGCAAATAAATGCGTTATTTTTTTTCTTTTCTCATCGTCGGACTCGGAGGATACCTTTTTTTCTCCTCTTCTTCCCATATGGATGAATATCCTATAGCATCGACATCACTCTCTGGATCCCAGGTGTATAGAACGATGAGTGGCGAGTATCGTATCGATGCCTCGATCTCGTTCGATGATCCACGGACAGCCTTCTATCTCTCATTTCCACGGACAGATGTGCTCGTGGATTCTGGTGTGACGGTGATATGGCGTACAGGATCTGGTGATATCGAAAAAAATCTCGATACCGAAGATCTCGATATGTTCACCTATGAAACCGAGCTCTTCTCATTTCCATGGATCACTTCAGGACGGCGTCATGTCGATCTGAGTCTCATCTCGAGGTCACCACTCTCTCCAGAAAAGATAGCGCTCCTGACATCCTACAGTGAGTGAGGTTCGCGAGAAGCTATAACTCCTCTCTATGCATCGACCCGTATC
>JAYVLL010000082.1:0-10241 GCA_043759495.1 Candidatus Altimarinota bacterium | reverse complement strand
AATGACTCTCCGATCGAGGTTCCGAGTGCGATGATGAGATTTTTGATTTCTGTATTGCCAAATATTCGGTCGAGTCGAGCCTGTTCAGTATTCAGTATTTTTCCACGAAGGGGGAGTATCGCCTGGAATTCTCGAGCACGGCCCTGCTTCGCAGAACCACCAGCTGAATCACCCTCGACGATATAGAGCTCACACTTCGTCGGATCCTTCGAACTACAGTCAGCGAGTTTCCCGGGGAGTCCAGAGCCTTCGAGGGCTCACTTACGGATGATCGTATCGCGAGCATTGCGTGCTGCTGCTCGTGCTCGTGCTGCGAGGAGACACTTATCGATGATAGACTTCGCGGCCTTCGGATGTTCCGCGAGAAAGTCATAGAATCCTTCATTGAGGACCTTATCGACCACTCACTTCAGCTCAGGATTGACGAGCTTTTCCTTGGTCTGGGAAGAGAATCGGAGTTCTGGAACCTTCACCGATATGATCGCACAGATACCTTCGAGGACATCGACGGATTCGAGATTGGCATCTTTTTCCTTCAGGAATTCTTGTTCTCGAGCGTATTTATTGATCGTGCGAGTGAGTGCCATCTGGAAGCCAACAGTATGTGTTCCCCCATCAGTCGTCGCGACATTATTCGCGAAACTGATAATCTTTTCGGAGTAATCATCTTTCTTGTACTGGAGAGCGATCTCGACATTGATATGTTCGACCTGTTTTTCGATATAGAATACTTCATCAGAAATAGCTTCAGAGCCACGATTCAGGTAGAGTATATAGGACTCGATCCCTCACTCGAAAAAGAATCGATAGTGTGAATCATCGAACTCATTGTGGAGCGTGAGAGTGATGCCTTTCGTCAGGTAAGCCTGCTGACGGAGTCTGAGGCGGATCGTATCATAGTCGAATGTCGTTGTGGTGAACATCGTCGCATCCGGCCAGAACCTGACAATCGTTCCATGTTTTTTCGTCTTCTCACCTGTATCGACGACCTGAGCATCAGGAACTCCACGCTGATAGGACTGAGTATAGATCTTCCCATCTTTGTGGACCCAGACCTGCATCTTATCCGAGAGGGCATTCACGACTGAGGCACCGACTCCATGGAGTCAGCCTGAGACCTTATATCCGCTCTCTTCACCACCGAATTTTCCACCAGCATGGAGAACCGTCATAACTGTCTCGAGCGCTGATTTTCCTGTTTTCTGATGGATATCGACAGGAATACCACGACCATCATCCTCCACCATGATCGATCCATCAGAGTGCATCGTGATAGATATATGCTTCGCATGACCTGCCATGGCTTCATCGATCGAGTTATCGACAATCTCCCAGACGAGGTGATGGAGACCCTGTTCATTGGTTTCTCCGATATACATACCGGGACGTTTGCGGACGGGTTCGAGACCTTCGAGGACTTGGATCTGACTGGAGTCGTAGGTCATAGGAAAGTGATTAGATCTTAGAACTTAGGTTTTAGAAAGAACGATATCAAAAAGAGAATAGTAGCATTCGTAGCCTCATTTTCGCGAAGCATGATATAAAAAATCTCTGGAAAGTAAAGTCTGATCTAAGAATTTACAAACATACTATTGACTAATTTTATTTTTTGATACTATATACGTATATTTCTCATTTATTTTTATGCCTGCAAGTGTTATAGGTAATTCTGATTGGGGGGGGTACGAGTATGCCAGATCAAAAAATAGAGGGAATGGTTTTTGGAATCAATTTCTTAGGTGATTCAATCTTGATAATGCTCTAGAAGAAAGGGAACGAAGAATACATAGTCGTTGGCTCGAAGCAACCGTAAAAGCAGTGACTGCAGATATTCTATCCCAATCTCATTGATTGCAGGAAGATATTGTTTGAAGAGTGGTACGAGTAGTTATCTCAAGTCTAGAATTAAGTGTGGATAATCCTCTAATTCCCCATTTATTGGAATTCTGAATTGACTTTCCTATTGATTTATCAGATTCTCAGATGTGAGATAATCCAGAAGTGATGGATATATTAAATGCTTGTGAAGATGAATTTTGAATATCTATCCCTAATCTGGATAGAGAAGCTGATACTAAGCTTATAATAACAACTATCGAAATTTTACTTGATCTTGTACATAGAAAGATTTCGGAAAAAATACCTACAGCCCCATCGCCTCGATAATACGATCACTCTTCGTGAACTCAGCTTCACTATCGTAGTCGAGATAGTTCATGAGAAAATCCTTCAGCGCATAGGCATCGACCTCATCATTGAGTGGTATATCGATCACTGGAGTGATAGATTTTTTGATCCAGATTCTCAGGAGAGCAGGGATACCATCTCGAGACAGGATAGTGAATCCCGTGATCTTCGGGATCTCATAGATAGCACTTCCGATCTGGATAATTCGGTCATTTACATGTACAGTCGTCATGGGAGCGGCGTTATTCTCCATGAGGATATAGACTCAGGCAAAGAGAAAGGCAACGATCGACATGATATAGAGTCACTCGAATATGCCATATGCGACAAGCGAAAGTACGATGATGAGCGCGACGATGTACCACTGTGGAGATCGTACTTTCTGCGAAGAGAATTGCCAAGTAAACATAGTGAAGAGTTATGTGGCGGAAGAGAGGAGTTCGACGAATTTCGTGATCAGGAACCATGCAGAGAGTGCCAGTGCAAATCCGAGGAGTGATCACTTCATGCCGGCTTTTGCCTTGTCGACTCAGGTACTATCTCCCGTGATACCACTCGCGAGCTGCATCTGTACCGCATGATAGATCAGTGCGACGATCGATATGGTTCCCGCGATACCGAGGAGGATCTCGATAATTCCAGTGATGAGCTGAGGTATGCTGTCCATGGTGAAGTTTCCATTGCGGATATCATAAGTACTCGATGTAGCTCATATATAGATGCCCGCATCGGTAGCTCCATCTACTGCTGCATACGTCTGTTGCACGAATGCCACTGCAAAAAAGAGAATCAATAGGGAAGTAAGATGGGAAAACCAGGATTTCATAGTGTCGAATAACGAATATAGAGAAGTATACCACTCAGGCGGGAAAAAACAAAATATTTCACACTTTTTGCATTTAGAGGAGTTTTTTATATACTTGGCGTGTTCTATTAGGTCTCAGATTTCTCGATCGAGTCTAGAAATGACAAAAAAATAAGGAATTCATCATCATACCTGTATCTATGCACTCTATTTTTCCACTCTGATAACTGATATCTGCTTCCTGATAACTCTCCTTCTCCAATCTACACACTAAAAAACTCATCATATGAAAATCCCTCTCTCGTGGATCTCTCTCTATACGCCACTCTCATGACTCTTGCAAAAATATGCGATAAAGGATCTAGCCCATGAATACTCGATCCATACTGCCGAGATCGATGGGATCGAAGCACATTTTCTCGATAAGGTCGTCGTCGGAAAAGTGATAACCTGCGAGAAGCATCCTGAGAGCAAAAAGCTCTCGATCGTCCGAGTGAATCTCGGAGAAATCGGTGAGGAAACGATACTCACTGGAGCTCCGAATATCAGTGAAGCCACCTATGTTCCCGTCGCAATCGTCGGAGCAGTACTTCCTGGAGATTTCACGATCGGTGAGCGGATGATGGCAGGGATGATGAGTCGTGGGATGATCTGTGGTGCCGATGAGATCGGCATGTCGACTGAGGCATCGACAGGCATCATGATCCTCGAAGAGGATTGGGAGAGCGATGTACTCGAATCTCAGATCGGGAAGTCATTCTTCGATCTGACACTTCCGTTTGTCGGACAAGGTGGCGATATCTACCACTTTCCCATCCGTGATACAACCTTCGAGATCGATAACAAGTTCATCACCAATCGTCCTGATCTCTTCTCAGTCGTCGGAAATGCCCGAGAGTTCCATGCAGTGTTCGACATACCATCCACGCTAACCCTCCAACCCTCCAACATTCCAACCCTCCAACCCTCCAACCCTCCAACACTCCAACCCTCCAACACTCCAACATTCCATACGTCAATCCTCACTCCTCATTGTCTCTCATATCATCTCCTCCATATGGATGATGTCACTGTTGGCAAAAGTCCATTTGGCATGTCACTCATGATGGAGCGAGCGGGACTCGCACCGAAGATGGATCTCGTCGATATCACGAACTGTATCATGACGGAACTCGGGCAACCGATGCATGTATTCGACGCTGCGAAGATCGTCGGGAATATCCATGTACGGCAAGCAAAGGACTGAGAGGAAATCCTCGCACTCAATGGATCTACCTATACACTCATGCATGATGATATGGTGATCGCCGACGGCAGTGGTCCTATCGCTCTCGCCGGAGTGATCGGTGGTATGGGAAGTGCTGTATCTGAGTCAACGACGAGTGTCATCTGGGAATCGGCCTGTTTCGATGCGACGAGTGTGAGGCTGACATCTCAGAGGCATGCGATCCGCACCGATGCATCGACTCGCTATGAGAAATCTCTCGATCCGACTCTGGCAGGAACGACCTTCTCTCGAGTGAAGGAATACCTCGAATTTCTCGGAAAAACATATACCAGAATATGAACATCGAGCTATATCGATAGTACTCGAGTGAATCATATCGAGCTCGATGTGAGCTATGAATTCATCAATATGAAGGCAGGAATAGAAATCCCACGAAAAGAAGTGGATGGGATACTCGGGAGGCTTGGCTTCGAGGCTTCAGTCGTGTCGGCAACAGGAGATAGTCAGTATACCCCTTGTGGGTACATCCTGCCCAAAGCAGAGCAGGATTTCTCATTTCATTCGAAATGACAGAGCATGCGAATCATCATCCCATCATGGCGAGCGAGCAAGGATATCAATATACAGGAAGATATCGCTGAAGAAGTGATACGCATCTACGGATATGATCGTATCCCATTTCGTCCTCTGGACTCTGATTTCTCGATAGCGAGAAAAAATAGTGAAGTCACACTCAGGAATATGACGCTTCAGCATTTCTCGAAACATGCCTGGAATGAGATCTATAACTATTCATTCTCGAATGAAGCGCTCGATGCAAAAATAGGCTATACGAATATGGAATGAGCCGTACGGATACAAAATGCATTTAATGAAGAATATACGCATATGTCACGTTCTCTGGCTCCGAGACTCTTGCTCAATACACATCAGAATGAGAAACACGAAGCATCATTTCGACTCTTCGAACTCGGGAAAGTCTACCATACAACTGGAGAGAGAAGTGAGAATGTCGAGCAATTCCTCTCGACTATCGAAACAAAGCCATTCCCTGAGCGCAAGACACTCGCATGAATCGCACTCTGAGAGACGATAGCCTCACTTCGTATCACGCTCGAATCCTATCTGCAGATGGTACTCGGCTATATCCCACCACTCCATCAGTGATCGAGTGGTCTAGCATTTCTCCATCCTGGTATATCAGGGAAGTATACTCTCGGAGAGACGATATTGCTCCGTTTTTGACAGATCCATCCCGAAACGGCATCGCTCTACGATATCAGTCCAGATGCGCTCTATTTCGAGTATGACTACGAGACCCTCTGAATACTCCAGAGAGAGAAAGATGAACGCTTCTCTGAGATCTCTCGGTTCCAGACTATTTCGCGAGAACTGAACTTCATACTCCCACAGATGACTCCGACAGGTGATGTTGCACGGATCATCGATGCCGTCCATCCATGGATTCGTGAGCTCCATGTCGATTCCGTCTATGAAGATACGAGCAAGCTCGGCATCGGGATAAAAAGTGTGAACTATGCATTTCTCCTCTCGAATACCGAGTGAACCATCACCGATGAAGACGCACTGACAGTGCAAAATATGATCATCACTTCGATGAAGGAACATGGATACAAGATCCGGGGAGAATAGAAGGATTCTTGTTTTTTTCAGAGAGTTGACTATACTCACTCTATGCTCGACAATACTCAGATCATCATCGACTATACCGAATCAGAAAAAATCACCCGAGAACTGATCGAAATGGTTTCAGGATATATGACCATCCCATGAGATCAGATCCAGGCTCGTATCTGGAGTGCCTATGAATTTGCTCGAGATGCTCATCATGGTCAGATGCGAAAGAGTGGTGAGCCATATATCACACATCCACTCCTCGCCTGCAAGCTCCTCCTCCATCTCAGACCAGATATCGTCACGATACAGTCATGTATCCTTCATGATGTCATAGAAGATACAGAGAGGACCAAGGCTGATATCGAGAAGGTATTTGGAAGTGAAGTGGCCCTTATCTGTGAGTGACTCTCGAAACTCTCTGCTATACGCTATAGCGGCGAAGAGCGGAGTGTCGAGAGTCTGAGAAAGATGTTCATCGCGATGGTCGAGGATCTCCGAGTCATCATCGTGAAACTCGCCGATCGTCTCCATAACATGATGACTCTCGATCATCACCCAGACCCGAAGAAGAGACATCGTATCGCACTCGAAACACTCAATATCTATGCACCGATAGCGGATAGACTCGGTATCTTCCATATGAAGGAGATGCTTGAGACTGAGTGTTTTCGGATACTCCATCCAGATGCCTATCTCGAGATCACCACAGAACTCGAGGAGTTACGTGAAGAGCAGGAGTATTTCCTCGCGAAGGCGAAGACCGTCATCCGTGAGATGATACCAGAATCTGTACCGATCAAGGATATCAGTTATCGGATCAAGGCTCCATACAGTATCTACAGGAAACTCTCTCGAAAGGAGTATTCATACAGCCATGCACGTGATCTCTATGACCTCTTTGCTATCCGTATCATCACCGATAATATCCCTCGATGTTATGAGATCCTCGGCGTTCTCCACAACGTCTTTGTTCCCATGCCAAAGCGATTCAAGGACTATATAGCACTTCCGAAAGAGAACGGGTATCAGTCACTCCATACCACAGTTGTCGGACTCTTTCCTGAAGTGAGGTCCCAGCCGACTGAGATACAAGTGCGTACTCCGAGCATGCATACTCAGGCAGAGATCTGAGTGGCAGCACATTTCGAATATGCCGAGAATGGGAAGTCTACACGATCTAAGGATAGCTACTGGGTGAAGACGATCAAGTGAATCGTCGAAAATGCCCTCGAGGGAAAAGAGTTCATGAGTCAGATGAGTGTGAATGTCTTCTCTGATCAGATATTCGTCTTCACACCGAAGTGAGACATTATCACACTCCCGAAGTGATCGACGCCAGTAGATTTTGCCTATGCGATACACTCGAGACTCGGAAATGAGCTCACGATCGCCAAGGTCAATGGCCAAGTCGTGCCACTCGACTATGTCCTGAGAAATGGCGAGAGTATCCAAGTGGTCACAGATCAGCATCGCAGACCAAATCCTACATGGATTTCCTTCGTAAAAACCGAGAAAGCCCGAGAGCATATACGACAATTTATCAATCGTGAAGAACGATGATTTTTTATGGAGAAGTGACGATTTATCCTCAATTCCTACCTCGAGAAGAACTATGGAAAGTGACTCGATAAAGATCTCCACCTCCTGAAGAATCTCGATGGACGCATCCTCGATACCAAACAAAAAGAAGATGTCCTCGTACAGATCGGAAATCTTTCGAGAAAGCCAAGTAGTGTCCTCAAGTCGATCAACGATGATGTTATAGTGAATCTATTTGGCATCAAAAAACATGAGCTGCATACAGAGGAACCGAAGCAAAAACGAACCAAAGAACACACGGACATGCTCGAAGAAGTGTCGGTGATCATCGGCAAAGAACGAGATATCCCCTATAAGTTTGCCCAGTGTTGCAATCCGACACCATCAGATCGGATCATCGGATATATCGGCAATGGTGTCATCACGATCCATAAGTTCGACTGTGAGAATATCGAGCGTATACAGCCTGATCGACGTATGCCAGCACACTGGAGTCATATCCAGACAGACGGTGTCATGCTCGAAGTCGAGTGTATCTTCCGAGATAAGCTCGGTCTCCTGAGGCAAGTCACAGAGATCCTCTATCAGGCAGGGATCAATATCGAGTCTCTCACGACCTCACGACTCCCTGATGGGAGAGTTTCAGACCGATTTATCCTCCATACTGATGAGGAGGACTACTATCTCTATGATCGACTCGCAGAACGGTTCCGCTTCGCGATCCCAGAATTCATCGAGATGCGACTCATATCGATGCAGTAGTTCTTATTTCTGTCCGAAGATCATTGGCTGGATCGGTGTATTTACCCGATCGAATACTCAGAATGGATACGCAGCTCCATAGCCGATAGAGAACATTCCGATGAGCACTATGGCGAGCACGGTGCCATTGCCTCAGAGATACTGGACTGCCCAGCTCCAGTCTCCCGTGAACTCATAGATCTTGTATCGATAGGAGATGATCGCAATACCGAGAGCGATGAAGAAGAGTGCAGAGAGAAAGAGCATAATATACGTGCGATAGAAATTGCTACTCATTCTAGCGAATTTTCTGAGAAAGAAAACAAAAAACTTGCAAAAAATGAGAGTTCCCATAAAATCCGTCTCGCTTTTCCAATTTGTTTCTGTTCTCGAGTTCCAGTGGCTCCATCTATTATATATCTGCTAGCTCGAGTTCCTGTCATTCCCTCTATCTGCTATCTTCCATTACCTATCTCCTACTTTGGGGTATCGCCAAGCGGTAAGGCAGGGGACTCTGAATCCCCCATCCTAGGTTCGAATCCTAGTACCCCAGCCATATATTAGAAACTGAGTTCCTGTATTCCACATATCACGCAATTTTCGTATACGATAGAAGGAACTTTCCGATTTGGAGAGTTTCTTTTTTTGTCATCTTCGATATAATCGAAATATATCCTATCATTCGAGCGTATTATAGAGTATATATTCCGTGAATTCACACATATCCTCCGAGCCCAACCTATACTGAATATGAAAATATTTACCGAAGAATTACCTTATTGTACAGAGTGACTCATTTGCATAAAGTAAGTGAATTTCATATACTCTCTATGCAACAGCCCTTTTTCATATGCATACTATGACACTTCTCTCATCGACCAATCCTTCTGACAATTATTCGGTGATCGATAGTATCGAGGTCACTCCTCCTGAAGCACTGCCACAGATCATCGATAGCGCACGAGTAGCACTCGACGCATGGAGATGTACGGCACTCTCTGAGCGTATCGTGCTCCTCCAGGAAGTATATGATATATTCGATATTGCTCGTGAAGACATCGCTAGGATACTCTCTCGAGAGATCGGGATGCCGATACGACAGGCTCGCGAGGAGGTAGAAAATGGCATGCTCTACTTTCGCTGATATCTCAGAGATGCACCAGAGTATCTCTCTCCCGAAATCACACGCGATAGCAGCACCGAACTCCATACAGTATATTATGAACCACGATGAGTTGTCGTTGCTATCGCACCATGGAATTATCCATTTTCTATGTGTATCTGGACGTGTATGCAGGCACTGCTCGCAGGAAATACTGTTGTATTCAAGACTTCGAAAGAGTGCATCCTCACTGGAAAGCTGATTGCTGAGCTGATATGACAGAGCGCTCTTCCGACATGAGTATGGACTGAGGTATATGGAAACGGGGAACTATGAGATGCACTCACGGATCAAGATATAGACTTTATTACCTTTACGGGAAGTACTCGTGTAGGCAGATGACTCGCGCAAAAAGCATTCTCGAAATGAATCGGCTCTGTGATGGAACTCGGATGATCTGCTCCATGAATCATACTGGAGGATGCAGATCTCGAGAGTGTGCTCGACTCCATATATTTCTTCCGGTATGCGAACTCAGGGCAGATGTGTGATGGACTGAAGCGACTGATCGTGCACGCTTCCAGATATGAGGAGGTCATAGAAAAATGAGCCGAACTGCTACTCTCGAAGCAGATAGGAAATGCTGCTCTCGAAACGACTGATATCTGACCTCTTGTATCAGCCCAACAGAAGACTAACCTAGAAGCACAGTATGCTGATGCTCTCGAGAAATGAGCGACAATTATAGCTGAACTCCCTCTCCCTCATGAACTTATAGGGGCATATTTTGCGCCAAAAATACTCTGAAATATTACCCGAGATATGCACGTCTGGAAAGAGGAGGTTTTTGGACCGATTCTCCCTATTGTCACTTTTGATACTATCGAAGAGGCTCTCATCCTCGCGAATGATACAGACTATGGACTCGGGGCCTATATCTTCACAGAAGATAGAACGATATTTACCGATCTTGCATCACGGATCCAAAGTGGTATGGTACA
>JAYVLL010000081.1:0-2331 GCA_043759495.1 Candidatus Altimarinota bacterium | reverse complement strand
GTCTCCTAGAGTCCAAATAATACCATCATATCATCCGGTGATTTATCACTTGCCATATCTGCATCTGGGTGACTCAGGATGGATTTTTGGAGAGTGATACGGATATTTTTGAGGATGAATCTGGCATATGACTCGGTCGTCGCTGGGGAGATGATGATATTGCGAGACTGGAAAAAGAAGAGAACGAATGTAGTAATCCCAGTGAGGATCGTTGATTCTGATTGTTCTATCATGATGAAGAACTTTTTTTGCATAATCAGTGATGACCCCTCGGTGATCATATATCGATCAAAACTGTCGATCCACGTGCTCATCCACTCACGAAGTGTTGCGTGGAGGTCTCGCTCATGAAATATCCATGGCTCATCATAGCGATGGAGTGACTGCATCATAGCGATGCGATCTCACTCCCCAATCGTATGGAATACATGATGGGCTGCATCGGGATAGATGAGAGCGAGCATACCGATGATCGGCCGCGATGGGATGGCAATAGAGAGGAGCTCTGTCACCTGAGGGACGAGTGTCTCATAGTACGGATTCTGGATAAACCGAGTGAGGATATGAAAGAGTTCATCATTATCTCATTTGGCTTTTTTTTCATCTTTTTGGGCTCGTTGTATCTGAGCTTGGGCTTTTTTATAGGACTCTTTTTGTTTTTCACTCTTTTCTCGCACTGCCTCAGGAGAGGTGGTAACTCATTCGCTGGATTCTGGACTAGATGTGATATCGAGATCTTCCATAGTTGATTAGTGGATTCCAGGGATAGGATAGGTGATACAGAGTTCTCGGACCTCTGATTTGAGATTTGCTAGTAGTGGCTCGTCAGTAGGGTTGCGGAGGGCCACTACCATGAGATGTGCGAGCTGCTCAGATACAGTCTCATCAAATCCTCGGGTCGTGATGGCGGGTGTACCAACACGAATCCCAGATGGATCGAGTGGCTTACGAGGATCAAATGGGATCATATTCTTATTGGTCGACACTCCGATCGACTCCAGTATATGCTCTGCCTCTTTACCTGTGAGACCGAGAGACCCATAGATATCAAGGAGTATGATATGATTATCAGTGCCTCCTGATATGACGCGGATACCTGCATCCTGGAACACTTTCGCCATTTGGCGAGCATTGGCGATAACTTGGCGAACATATGTCGAAAATGATGGATCGAGTGCCTCACCAAAAGCAACAGCCTTGGCGAAGATAGAGTGTTCATGAGGTCCTCATTGGATTCCTGGGAATACTGATCTTGCTATATCTGGGCCATATTTTTCTTTTGCCATGATCATCGCACCACGAGGACCACGAAGTGTCTTGTGTGTCGTTGTGGTGACAATATCACAATAGGGAACAGGATTCTCGAGGGCACCTCCTGCGATGAGTCCAGCAATATGAGCGATATCTGCCATGAGGATGGCCCCCGTCTCATCCGCAATATGACGAAATCGAGCCCAATCGATTGATCGAGAGTATGCAGAGAATCCTGCGATGATGAGCTTTGGCTTGTGTTCCTTTGCCAATTTTTCGACAATATCCATATCAATGAGTTCTGTCACTCTATCTACTCAGTATGGTACGATATTGAACATCTTCCCAGAATAGTTGAGTGGATGTCCATGTGAGAGATGTCCTCAATGATCGAGATTCATCCCCAGGATAGTATCTCCCGGCG
The DNA here is from genome assembly GCA_043759495.1 of Candidatus Altimarinota bacterium. GTDB lineage: Bacteria > Patescibacteriota > Gracilibacteria > BD1-5 > UBA2023 > STC-74. Next base: position 656 of record JAYVLL010000081.1, on the reverse strand, counting down.
AGAGGAGTGCAAAAAATACAGCCAAATTCGCAGGAGATCCTGAGTGTGGTTGTACATTCACATATTCAGCTCCGAAGAGTTGCTTGGCCCTATTGATCGCCAAATTTTCGATCTTGTCGACCCATTCTTGCCCTGCATAGTATCGTTTTCCTGGGTATCCTTCTGAGTATTTGTTGGTAAAAATAGATCCGTTGGCCTCGAGAACGGCCTCAGAGACGTAGTTCTCACTTGCAATGAGCTCGAGCTCATACCGCTGGCGATCTTGCTCGCCTACGAGATAACTATGAGCTTCTGGATCTCTACTGAGAATATGTGGTGCTGTTTGATACATAGTGAAAAAAGTTATATAAAAATAGAAGTGGATTTCTATCTTTAGGTAATCTGACAATTTGGATTGGACTTGAGATACATAGTTTTATGGAGTTAGGGTGGTTCCTGTGAGGGTGTTAAAATTATTTACTTTGTATTTTTCTTTCAGATCCTGGAGTGCTCTTGTTGTAGATATCTGATCGCGAATAACGAGTTCTGCAGCCTTGAGCTGGCGGTCGAATATATTCTCATAATCCTGATTCGTAAGTATAACACTGATATCTGGAGTGATTCCTTTCTCATCGATACTTGCATCCTTTGGGGTATACCAGCGAGCCGTCGTGATC
>JAYVLL010000080.1:0-2870 GCA_043759495.1 Candidatus Altimarinota bacterium | reverse complement strand
TTGAGAAAGACGATATCGTATTTCGTATTTTTCTTGAATGCTGATTTTGGAGTGATCTTGAATTGCTGTGTATTTTCTGTTGTTTTGATAATGGCACCTGAATTATCGTATAATGGGATTTTTCCATAGGCGATATCGAAATCGATCGATGAACCGTCTGTTGCAGATCGAATCACGAGAAGCGATCGATCGAGTGTGACCGGAGCATCGAAGTTCGCGATGAAGAACATATGTTCACTCGGGATGATGGATCATACTGAGCCATAACTCTTCGTATCGATGATGACTCCTGAGTGATCGACAACATTCTGAAATGCCTCGATAGAGTCGACAAAATAGGGAGCACTGAGTGTTTCGAGCATATCCTGTATGAGAGGCTCTGTTCCGTATTTTGGCTTCAGTCCTGATCGGATCTGGAGAGTGTATGCTGTACGATAAGTAAATTTTTGATTTTTTAACATGACTGTATAGCGTGTCTCGCTCTTACTTCCATCTTCATTGAGTACAGCGGTAACAATAACACCTAACTGTGTCCCACTATATCATCCCTCATGCTCAGTCTTCGCAGTGAGTGACAGTGCATCGCGCAGATTCTCGAGGGTGATAGGGAAGTTCGAAGCGAGCGGGATACCATACTGAGGAGAGAATTCTCATGACACCGAGATACGAAGCGGCGTCGTGATGATATCTCGAATATATGTACCCGAGAGCTTATGGAGAAGCCCAGGAATATCACTGACTCAGAGCTGATACCGTGTTGCTCACTGGAGTGGTGTCGTCGGGATAAATTCGAGGATACTCGTACTCGTCCAGACACATTTTCCTGCGACCTTCGGGGTGATCGTGAGAGGACATGGGAGCGTATCACGAGTATCGAGATTTGTAAGTGGGATCATCGGCGTATTGAATACAACCGTGATATTCTGATCGAGAGCATCGAGTGCACCGGTCGGAAATATCTGCATGACCTGTGCTGGAGCAATCGCGAGAAATGTTTCGACGATGTCTCTCCCGAGGAGTGTTCCGTTAGTTTTCTGGACCGATGACGCTAGAGTGAGATCATAGGATTCCCCGAGCGTGAGACTCTCATCGAGAGTATAGGAGAGAGTTCTCTGATCAGGAGCGAGACTGACTCTTCCTTCTCTATGGGGTGAGAGACTGACGGATGTAGATGTGAGGGATCTGCCATCGATCGGAGTATCCAGAGTCAGTGTGAGCACTCGTGTATCGACGGGGATTTTTTGATGTATTTCTCTCATACCTCATACCTCGAGAGGAGTATTTTTTCAGGTAATACCATTCTTCCCTATGCCAGGGTGTGAGGCTCCAGGATACATCATCCAAGCGATCATCCCGACCACGATCAGAAATAGAGCGATGAATATCTTCCCATAGATATTCTTGACTGGTGAATGATCTCATCCGGGTAATGCAGTCATACAGAGAAAAATGAGTGATAATAGGTAAAGTATAGTATATTCTCTGGATTTGCAAGAGCGATTCGTGCTTTTCGATACGCCTTATTGCTGTACACGAAATGAGCTTATCTCTCTCTGGAACTCTTTCCCATCTTTTTCCAATACGAACGCAACAGTATGATTGCCTGGAGATAACTGGAAAGATGTCTCAGTACTCCGATATCCATCGACTATCCAGTACGATACGGTATGTGGGATATTGGTACGAGACCTGAGTGCGATCTTCTGCAGTGCGCTCGGTCGCGTACTCTCGAACTGGTAGAGTGATCCATCGAGTGGACTCGTGATCTCGAGATACGGTTCAGATTTTTTTTCTGATTTTCTGACTGATGGTATACTCTCCTCAGGCTCGAGTGCATAGACAATCCGAGCAAAGATCTCTCATGCTCCGGTTGCACCACTCACTCACTTCATATTTTCCCCGTTCTTATTCCCTGTCCAGACGCCGATCATATAGTGTTCGGTGAATCCGATCGTCCAATTATCTCGAAAGTTCCGAGATGTTCCCGTCTTCAGTGCCACCCACCGATCAGGAAAATCCAGTGATGCATAGAGGGGAAATTCTGGGAGTTTCTCATATCGATCAGAGAGAATACGGGTAATCATATCACTATATTTCTGATCGACTTTTTTCACACAGGGAATTTCTCTATGCTCGATATACCTAATCTCACAATATCGTCCATCATAGGCAAATATCGAATATGCCTGGAGGAGTTCATAGAGTGTCACCTCCCCATCTCAGAGTGTGAGTCCGAGTCCATAGTGATCAGCCGTGAGATCGAGGGATGTGATACCGATACTCCGTAGGAACTCCAGGAGCGTATTCGTTCCTATTTTTTCGAGGATTTTGATTGCTGGGACATTGATACTCTGTGAGAGTGCTTCACTGAGTGTGACCTGTCACTGGAAATCCTGAGAATAATTCTTCGGCTCATAAGAATATCACTCCGCGGTCTTGTACTGGACAGGAAGATCGGTGATGAGACTCTCAGGCGTGAGTCCGAGACGTGAAAATGCGAGAAGGTATGCAAATGGCTTGATCGTCGATCCGGGTTGTCTCAGAGAGAGGGTAGTATTGACCTGACCTTCACTCGACTCATGATAGTCCTTGCCTCCGATCATGACTCGCAATCGAGGTCAGTCTGTCTTCCTCTCTGCGATAAGTATCCCATAGTCTGAGACATTGCGCCATGAGAGCTGATCGAGTATCGATCGAGCGATGATATCGATCTGTTTCGTGAGTGCGATATCGAAGGTTGTCCTCAGTATACCTTGACGAGATGGACTCTCTCACTTGATAAGATCGACCACATATGGGAGAGTTGACTTGTGCGTATCTGTGAAGGAAAGATTTTCTCCCTCAATAATTCCCCGCTCTTCTGGAGTGAT
>JAYVLL010000079.1:0-5589 GCA_043759495.1 Candidatus Altimarinota bacterium | reverse complement strand
CAGAGATACCGTATGCCTGGAGTGCCTGGAGACGAGACGTATAGGATGCGAGTGCATGTGGTCCCATGAGTACGATATCAGTGGTCATATTTGTATTTTTATGAGATATGGATAGAGTGTAGCATATATACTTTCTGTGGTCAATACTTTATGAATCTCACCCTCAGAGTCTCGAACTATATGAGTCGATATGCTCCATCGAGAGCGAAGATATCTGAGTATCTCACGAAAAAGAAGTGTGTCGATATCGAGGCGTTTCTCTCGGAGATCCGCTATGATGAGTGACTCATGATGCAGATGTGGATGCGGACATTTCTCACGACTGGGAAAGGGAAGCGCGAGATCGAGATGAAACTACGCAAAAAATGATTCCCCATCGAGATGATCCGTGAGTCGATCGAAGTCGCCCTGAGTGAGATCGAGGATTGGGAATCACAGAAGTTGGCTATCGTCAGACAGATCGAGACACTCGTTCAGAGAGGCAAGTCACGGCGGATCATGGGACTCGTCATGAGTGGGAAATATCCGTACTTCCGACAAGAGATCGAGGCGTACCTCGAGGACATGAGTGATACGGATGCACTCGAGAAAGAAGTGCAAAAGTATAGAAATCGATATACTGGTACGGATCAAAAGAGTCGCGAGAAGATCATCGCAGCACTGATGAGAAAAGGGTTCGAGTATAGAGAGATCAAGAATATCCTTACGGATAGGGGTGAGTAGAAAAATGGAACGAACCACCCCGTCTTCCGCCTTTGGCGGAATCCACCCCTCAATGAGGGGAATGGGCAATCCTCCCCGTTTCAGAAGAGAAAAAGTCCCATTCTGATAGACGTAGTTGGTATTGTATACCAAATATGCTGGTACGGGACAACCACAAGGGTTGTCCCTACAAACCCAATTCGACTCTAAAACCTAAAATCTATATTCTAATCACTCCTCCTATGTTCATCTGCTCATCCTGTCATGCGAGTACGCCGAAATGGGTCGGGAAATGCCCGAACTGTGGTGAGTGGAATACGCTCACAGAGTCGAAGATCGACTCGAAAAAATGAAAATCCGTCTCAGGGAAGCATATCGAAGTCGGAAGGATCCAGATGGGTACGGATCATATCCTCGAAAAGATCGCGAGCTCGAGTGGGGAACTCGACAGTGTCCTTGGCGGTGGGATCACTCCAGGGAGCCTCATCCTCCTCTCGTGAGAGCCTGGGATCGGGAAATCGACACTCGCACTGCAGATGAGTGAGTGGTATGCCTGAGGTGGCGTCGATGTCCTCTACGTCTCAGGCGAGGAACATATCGGACAGATCTCGATGCGAGCGAGGCGCCTCGGAGTGACGAGTGATCGGATTGCTCTCGTCGCGGAGTCGAACTTCGATGATATACTCGCGACCCTGATACTCCACCCAGCACGTATCGTGATCATCGACTCGATATCAGTCCTCTCGAGTGAGCGCATAGAGGGAAGTCCGGGGAGTGTATCTCAGATACGCATCATGACGGAGCTCCTGATGAATCTCGCGAAAAAATCTGGAAAATCCATCCTCCTTATCGGGCATGTGACCAAGGATGGATCGATCTCCTGACCGAAGTCACTCGAACACCTCGTCGATGTCGTGCTCTTCCTCGAATGAGTCAGGACGGAGAATTATCGTATCCTCCGTGCACTGAAGAATCGATTCGGCTCATCTGATGCGGTCGGACTCTTTCGCATGGAGGAGTGAGGACTCGTCGATATCTCGAATCCTGGACTCGAATTCATCGATCCAGAGAATACGAAACTCTCAGGATCAGCACTGACATTCACGATCGAGGGGAATAGGCCACTCCTCATCGAGATCGAATCCCTCTCGACCTATACGAAATTCGGGTATCCGAAACGATCGACTCGCGGGATATCACAGGGAAAGATCGATCTCCTGATCGCCGTGATGAGCAAGTTCACGAAGGTGAACCTCGAGAGCTATGATGTCTATCTCAATATCGGACGTGGACTCACGATCACCGAGCCATGAGTCGACCTCGCATCGATCGCTGCGATGATGAGTTCGAGGGCTGATGTGAGTCTCGGTCGGACGATCTATCTCGGAGAAGTATCACTGACAGGAGTGGTGAAAAATATCTACTTCCTCGAGAAGCGTCTCACTGAAGCTGCGAAGCTCTGATTTACACGTATTGTCATACCAGCGCAGTATGCGGGGAATACACCGAAGGGTATCGAGCTCATACGTATCTCGAAGATCAGTGAACTCGAACAACTGATACATGAAAAACACCCTGACTAGTTTGGGTGTTTTTTTGAGTATCGTATTTTCTTTTATAGAGTAGGAGGATTTTTCTTCGTCCGAGGAGCTCGAGATTTCTTCTCTGGAACTGCTGGAGCATCAGTTTTTGGTACTGGTTTTTTCGCTGGTACAGGTTTCTTTGTGGCTGCATTTTTCGGTGGAGCATCCTTCACTGGAGATGATTTCTGAGTAGTGGTATCCTTGGCTGCGAGTATTTTTTTCGCAGCTTTTTTCGCATGTTCGAGCTCATCGATCTCTTCCTCGAGTTCTCCAGTCTCTTCCTCGAGTTCCTCGATACGAGAGTCTCTCCTGCGGATAATACGCCATGCTATGAGAACGATCAGTGTCGTGAGGAGGATGACTCACCAGTTGAGTACCTTATCGATGAAGTTATACTGTACCGTGATATCTCGCTCGAGTTCCATCGGGATCGTTTTTCCACCCTCACCCGTGTATTCGAGGGCTATTTTTGCCTTGATATGTCTTGTTGCGATACTGATCTTGAGCTTTTCCCACGGATAGAGAGTCGCTGCATTCTCGGCTGAGAGTGCGGAGTAATATTCTCCGGGTGTCTGGAATTTTACGACCATTTTTCCATCTTCGATCGCTTCATAGGCGAATCACTTCCAGTCGACTACATAGATACGTTTCCTATCTCCATCAGGGAGGACACTTCCTCACTCATCATTGATCGGGAGATAGTCGACGATCTTCTCGCCGAGGTAGACTCATTCAGCTGTTTTGATCGACTCTTTTCCGATCTTTCTCAGTATCGTAGAGTCCTCATCATAGAGCTCGATACGACCGATAGGACGGACATCGACATTTCCAGAGTTCGTCACGGGGATCGAGAAGTTGACACGGAAGTCCCCAGAATTCACGAGTGCTGGCTTGTTCCAGAAGGGATTGAATTCCGTTTGTATATATGCAAGAGCTCCTGTCCAATTCTTTCGATCGTTTGGATTTTTCCAGAAGTCACCGAGAGGATCTGGTGCACTGAAAAATGGTGTATCGATCTCCACTTCTCCGAGGTCGATACCATAGATGAGTTTTCCTGGAACATTGACCTGGAATATCACTCAGAGCTGACGAACCATCGTCACGGTATTACCTACGGCTCAGGTATCAGGTGTGAAGTAGACGATACCATAGTGACCTCCTGGCAGTGCATTCGCGGGAGCAGAAAATCCGACCTTTATCACTTTTTCTTTCTTGGGTCCGATACTAAATCTCCCATCTCCCTCGAAGCTGATCCAACTCGAGAGGCTCTTCGGATCCTTTCCTACTCCTGTATAGTTATGGCATATCGGAGTTCCATTGCGCGAATCAGCGACACAATCACCTGAACTCAGTCGTATCGAGTAGATCTCTGTGCTCGAATTATTAAATACCTTGATCTCGCGGATAACTGTCTTTCCTGTTCCTATACTGAACTCATGACGTGGAGGCGATACTCCTATCTCGATATTGCCTCATACAGCATAGATCCCATAGGGAAGGGAGAGGCCAAGGAGACAGACTATCCGGAAAAGCGCAGAAAATCTCATATGTAAAAATAGGAATAAATCCCATCAATAATAGAAAAACTCTCTAAAAAAGCAAAAAGTCCTTATGAGAAAAATAAGGACTTTTGAGAAAAATGGGGTCTATTAGAAATTCCCTGCAACCGTGACCTTCACTATATCCTGGTAGTCACCAGCTGGAGTCTGTCCATTTGGCTGTGCTGTGATAGAAAAAGCAAAATCATCGACACCAGTGAGTGGCTGTGCTTTTGTACAGGTATAGAGTGTAACACTGGTTGTATTATTCACTTCTGTATTGACAGCTCCGGACTGAGTAAATCCTGGTGCAGTTGAGTCGGTTGTTCCAGCGACACTGATGAACTTGTAACTATCTGCAAATCCATCGACGGAGAGCGAATTGATCATGATCGCTCCACTGGTAGTATTCTGGAGTCATCCATTCGTTGACTGTGCAGTGACAGATGCACCATTGATGGCATTCGTTCCGATTTCTATACTCAGTGTTCCTGTAGAAGCTGACACACTCGAGAGGTTCCCGAGAGCCATAGTTCCAGAACCTGATATAGTCATATTGAGCGTAGGAAGGACACGAGCAGTGATGAGAATACCATTGATAGTACCACTGGCACTCGATCCGATGAAGGTATCATTCCAGTTAATACTCGTGGTGAGTGCACCAGAACCGACAACTGTACCCGTACCGATCTGAGAAGCGTAGACACCAGAGAGGAGACTCCCAGTCGAGAGAGTGAGGGCGACAGTACCGATGAGCAATGTCCGAAGCATAAGAGAGGATGTCATAAGAAAAAATTAGGAGATAACGCGTAGATCTATATTCCCATATAGAGACGAATAATACAATTCTCAGCACAAAAAGTCCCATCATTATGATGGGACATATGAGAATATTATTGTGTTATACTAGAATTGACCACTGACAGTGACAACGACGATGTCACGATAGTTTCCTGCAGGGGTTTCGATATCTGGCTTTGCTGATACTGTGAGAACGACATCATCTACGAGATTCAGTTTCTGAGGCTTATTCGAAGTATAGAGAATATGTTCTGTTGTATTATTCGCTACTTCGACACCAGCAGTGATCGCCGATGACTGAGCAAATGCTGCATAGCTCGAATCATTCGTGCCATTGACTACTCCAGTGAATCGATAACTATCGGCTACCTCGTCAGTCGTGAGATTATTGATATAGATAGATGCATTCGAAGTATTCTGGATTCCACCATTGGTCGATCGAACAGTGATCGCTGATCCATTCACTGCATTGGTTCCGACTTCGAGTGAAACACTTCCGGATGAGTATGCAGCGCTCGTGAGTACTCCGAGATCGATAATTCCACTTCCACTGATAACCATGCTGAGCACAGGAAGGACTTGTGCCTTGACTACGAGACCATTTACGACACCTGTTGCGGATCCAGGGAAGGTATCGTTCCAGACGACATTTGCCGAGAGGGCACCAGATCCGACGACTGAACCAGTACCGATAGTAGTGGCTGCGTATGATGCAGTAGAGATCATCATACCGGCAACGAGAGCTCCAGAGAGGAGCTTCTGAGAAATAGAGTGCATATGTGTATTTGTTATGAGGTATAATGCCCATAAATAATAGCATATATAAATATACTTGTCAAATATTTTGAAAAGTATTTCTTACTAAAGAGACCTCTGAAATATTCGTAGAAGTTCTCTTTTGTCATTCCGACGATAGGAGGAATCTGCTCTGAGAATAGAATGAAGCAGATCCTTCGTTCCTCAGG
>JAYVLL010000078.1:0-15300 GCA_043759495.1 Candidatus Altimarinota bacterium | reverse complement strand
GTCGAAGACGACACGATTCTTCTCGACGAGTTCGACACGCAGATTCACGATCGTATCTTCCTTGTCCTTGAAGAGGTGGTAGAGCTTCTCCTTCTCTGTTTCCTGGATCTTCTGGACGATGACTTGTTTGGCTGCCTGAGAAGCGATACGACCAAACCCTTCAGAATTCGTGATCTCATCAGAGACATCGATCTCGACTGTATCTCCGATGGAGAATCCTGACTCAGCACCACCGAGTTCCTCGTAGGAGATCTCGATATCCTCATCCTCGACGACTTCTACGATCGTCTTCTCGATCGAGATTTCGACACTTCCTGTGGTGATGTCGAGCTTCACATTCACATTGGCATCTTTCGAGGCATAGTCTTTCTTATAGGCAGTCTTGATCGCATGTTCGATGATCTCGACGAGTTTTTCTTTCGGGATTTTTTTCTCAGCGGATATCTGGTTGATCGCGGCTTCGATCTTAGCGAGGTCGAACATAAAAATAGAATTTAGGAATTAGAATTTAGAGGAGCAGCGAACAAGAGTTCTGTCATATCGAACGAATGTGAGATATCTTGCTCAGCGGTTAGATTAGGATTCACCCACAAGGGTGTGTACTATCTATCTCCTCGCTTCGCTCTGTCGAAATGACAGAATCAGAGTCAAAAAAAAGACTCGCTCGGCGAGCAGGTCCTTTTCTATCTGATATGGGCAGTATATGGAGAAAGTGGAGAAAAGCAAAATATAATTTATGCTCTTTCTTCTATACGAGGAGATACTGCATTCCCGCTCAATGCTAGATATTCAGAATCATTCTTATATTGCGTGAGTATGCGTAACAATTGTGGAGGAAATCAGGCGTGAGAATCTTGTGGATGGGGAGTAGTTCCAGATGGAGGTGACCCATCTAGTGCCATCGGTAATGATTCATGATCTTGCCTACTAATTCCAGGTCCATTGAATTGTTCATAGGTCATCTCCATAAGACGAGCGAAAACTTCTAGTTGAGACTCATTTCCTAATCTATATTCATTTAAAATAGCTATCATTACACCATGCGCACTATGTGCGTCGATGAATTCAGGTTGAGATCAATCATCTAAAATAGAATGTAGGGCACTAGTGGCTTCTCCTTGAATAGCAATAGTACTTTCTCAGGATATTCATTTTTTTTGCCCCTGTTTGAGGCGTAAGATGCGGATACTATAGTAAAAGCATTTATAGGCGTTACTAAATCTCGATATCATCCTATGTCAAGGATTATTGTTAGAATGAGATAGATCTAATGTGGCTGCGTATTTCTCTATCTTTCTGTTCCATATTTGTAATTGCATATCTGAAATAGCATCGAAATATGCAGCTTTATGATCATGTGTGAATGGAAATATCTGAGGTACTAACCTACCCGTAGGATCGACAGGTGTTATTGTTACATTATTGTATATGAGAGAGACAATGCATCGATCCTTCCCAGAATCAAAAGTAACACTCATCTGTTCGAGATCATTAGATTTCTGTATTTCTATTCACGGTGAGATTGCCTTTATTTGACTAGATAAGTCCTGTACAAAATCCCTAGTCGATCCTCAAGCAGGGGTAAGACAGCATTTGATATATGCTTTAACCAATTGGAAATGTCCTTCTATTGGTAGTTTTCAGTTTTCATCTGGCATTTTGTACTCAGCCTTTGCGGGGTTATTTATAGTATATCAAATGACTCTTTCCTCAAAAGCTTGTATTATAATACAATGATTATTGGCTGGATTTCGGAACTGAAGCTCCCATATACATGCATGAAGAGTATCTACATCTACTCTATTTTTATAGCTCCGATCCGAATATCAGCTAAATTCCACAGAGAATATCTCGAGCTCACATTGAAAATCCATTCAGCCAATACCATCTATTTGCTTATGACCTTCAGGAGGTACGGGCATCCATCAGTTTCATTGTTGAGTAAGCTCCATGTTCTGATCAATTCAGGGAGCCGATCCACTTGTAGTAGGTAATATCATATTAAATAAGAGCTAGATACAAGTTACTATACGATAGTATGTGAGAAAAGCAAGTTAGTTAGTATGTGCAAAAAAATCTGATACTTGCACGAGGCGCATATCAGAGAGTCGTATCGGTGAGAGAACAGATCGTCAGAGACGAGATGTGGCGGAGGAGGAGGGATTCGAACCCTCGAACAGGTTACCCCGTTGCTTGATTTCGAGTCAAGTACTTTCGACCACTCAGCCACTCCTCCGTGGATGTGCATAGTAGTCACAAATTCTCTCTTTTCAAGAGATATTTTCCGATCTGATTTCTGATCATGGATATTTCCTAGCGTTTCACGATCCGTGCGATGTAGAATCCCTCTGTCTCAGCACTCGGTAGGATGCGTACTGACTTCGCGAGAGAGTCATCATATACAGTTCCTTCCCATGATGTGTGTCCAGGTCTCCACCATGATCGCTCTGAGAGTCCGAGCGAGATATCCTCGAGAGCGAGATCTGGGTGTTCCGCGAGTATACGTGCGATGATCGCTTCGTTCTCCTCGGGTGCGAGGGTACAGGTCGAGTAGACGAGTGTCCCTCATGCAGCGAGTGCGGTGAGCGCGAGTGAGAGGAGTTCATACTGGAGTGCAGCATTTCTCGCGATATTATCGAGTGACCAGAATCCATAGGATTTCTCATTCGAGATGAGAATGCGTCACTCAGCACTACAGGGAGCATCGAGGAGGATGCGGTCGAAGAGTGGGATAGTCCGCTCGAGTGGAGTCGTTGTCTCTGAAGCAGTGGGTTCGATATATTTCGCGTATTTTCCCTTCTTATGGATCTCTCCTCCCGTGACTTCGAAATCCCCGATCAGGTATTTCCGCGCATCGAGCTTCACTCACTCGACGATAGTCGCACCCTGCAGGGTACAGTTATGCATGAGCTTGTCATAGCGGATCTGGTTCTGTTCGATCGCGACGATTTTCCCCGTATTTCGCATCATCATCGCCATCTGAGTGGTCTTCGATCCTGGAGCAGCACAGATATCGAGGATCGTCTCTCCTGACTGAGGCTCGAGTACGAGGACGGGGAGCATGGAGGCGATCGACTGGAGGTAGATCTTCCCATCGTAGAATGCTCGAGTTCCCTTGATCGCGTATTCATGGGCGCGGTCGAACATATACCCTCAGTCTATACCCTCGAATGGTATGATAACGATTCATTTCTCACTGAATTCCATAAGAACATCGCTACCATCTCACTTGAGAAGGTTTATGCGAAGAGAGCCATTTCGTTCATGTGATAAAGCATCGAGAACTGTATCGTAATCTTTCGAGAGAATGGATTGGAGACGAGATGTGAGGAGTGAGGGAAGCATATGGAATGGTGATTATGATACAAAATGATATATACGCTCAACTATTTCCCGACGAAACATTTTTCCCCATAGGCATCGATGAACATATTTTCATCGAATTGCATCTTCTCATGCCACTCATCTCCATCACCATAGTCAGCAAAATCCTTGTACCATCCATGGGTAAATCTCGGCTTGTGTGCGGATTTCAGAGGACACCAGAAACGCTCAGTACGAGCGCCAACCTCGACTGCATAGGCAAATACACCATTCATATAGCTACAGTAGAGACAATTGATCTTTTCGAGGAGATTGAGATAGTCGAGAAATCGTCGATCGTAGAGGATATAGTCGGAGCGTTTGACTCGAGGGATAGAGTAGAGTGGGAACGTGATGTGCTGATAGATGGTGAGGGTGATGTCGAGGATCACGACTGGGAAGAACATCCCGTAGATAAATGGTATCGAGAGGATATATCGTACATGCCGCCAATTTTTCGGAATGATATAGGTATAGAGCGGAGTCTTTTTGGTCTTATTCTTTTCTCGAAATATTTCGAGAAAGATGACTCGCTTTCGCTGGAGATAGAATCCATACTTCGTAGCGAGACGATCATATTCTCCGCGCAGTTCATGATTCAGTGTTTCGATCTTGGCGAGGATATCGCGGATAGTGTCTCTCATAGAGGATAGAGGATATGGATGCTGAGCATTCGGGAATCCGATCGGCTAGTCTCCATTTCCTACTACGACTTTCGCATGGCGAAGGACACGATCTCGGAGAGTATATCCCCGCTCGAATTCTTGGATGATCTTTCCTGATGCTCATGCCATCTCGGTCATGACCTCGTGACGATCTGGATCGACTTCCTGACCGATCGAGTCGTATGGAGTGACTCACTGAGATTCGAGGTATCGCTGGAATCCTGAGAGCATCGAGCGGATACCAGCGACGAAGGCATCATCCTGGACTCACTCCTTCAGCTTCACAGCACGTTCGAGGTTGTCGACCTGTGTGAGGAGTGGGAGGAGGATCTTCGCTGAGAGAAAATGTACCATATCTGCCCTATCTCGTTCGACTCGCATGAGGAGATTCTGGTAATCTGCCTGTGTACGGAGGAGTGCATTTTTCAGATCCTGGATCTCATCGGTCTCATCAGTAGTGGCACCGTGTCATCATACAGGAGTATCATTCTCTGGCGCGATGATCTCATCCATCTCTTCGAGTACTCGTGGATCTGTCTCTGGGTCGGTCGTGTGGTCGTGTGTCGGCATAAGAAAAAATGATAAGAAAACGAAAAAATGATCCGCACCAAGCGGATCACCGAAGGATTACTGATTGTCGCGCTTGAGCTTCTCATAGGCGGAATCGAGGGTATTCCGCACATTCGAGATCCACTGAGTGATCGTGTCACTTCCAGCATCCACGAATCGCTCTGCTTTTGCCTGAGCATTCTGGAGGAGTGCCTGCTTCTCACCATAGGTCTTCTCGATCATATCGAGGATCGCCTGTTTGCTCGTCTCGCTCTGTGCCTTGAGGGCAGTTATCTGAGACTCGATCTCCGGGATAAATCCACCGATGAGACTCTCGACCTTCGCCTTCAGGCTGTCAAAATCCTTCACTTCACCCAGATGTTCATCGAACATCTTTTTCGCGGCATCGAACGCATCACGATGGATATCGATAATGGTATTGAAGAGATCTTCCGTCCTCGAACCTGAAGTAACTGGAGTGACTGATGGAGTCGCATCTTTCCTATATCGGAGCGCCATAGTAAGACCGACAGCATATCAGGCAATCAATGTGAGGAGTCATTTTTTCATAATTGTTGAATGTTATAGGAACACTAGAAACTGTCGATAGTATATACAGTTTTCCCAAAAATTCAACAAATGATTGCAAAAAAGATGTATTTCTGCTACACTGAAAAAAAGATGAGGAGCCATCATCATACCTATACCATACTATTTTCCATGAGCACACATAATATTTTTTCGTTCTGATCCAATGAGATCGAAGCGATCGGGGATTCATTTCGGCTCTGTGTATGGAATGTCCATAAATGCCTCTCGCAGAAGATCACGGCTGATATGCAGGAATTTTTCCAGGAACTCGATATCGTGATGATCCAGGAAGCGGTCCTCTCTGAGCGGTGGACGATGATCTGGAAGAATCTCAGTGACTTCAATTGGGATTTTTTCCGGAGTTTTTCTCTCATGTGAGGAACTGAGACGGGAGTACTCACAGGATCGAAATACAGACAGAAGATACTCGCTATCCTCCCGTCAGTCGATCGTGAACCGATACTGCGAACACCGAAAGCGACAGGCATCAGCCTCATCGATATCGTATGACGTACGGAACAGCTCCTGATCGTGAATACGCATGCGATGAATTTCAATTTCGGAGCACCATTTCTCCGACAGATCCAATCCGTTCAGCGAAGTATAGAGGATCACGTATGACCGATGATATGGGCATGAGACTTCAATACCTGGAGTCAGAAACGTATGCGAGCACTTGCGAAGATCGCCGATGAACTCGGACTCGACTGGCTCATCCCGGAGCATGATCGCAGGCTCCTGAAGCTCGATCATATCCTCTATCGTGGTGTCTCACCTCGATCATCGAGGGTCTGCCATGATATCAAGACGTCGGATCATTTTCCGATCTGGGCAGAGTTCGAGATGGTGTAGTATTGTATGCTATAGCCTCTCGCATCCATTCTCTGTGATGAGATAATCATCCTCTATACGTATTCAGATCTCCTCTTCTCGGATGTAGATACCAGGCTCGATCGTCATGATCATCCCTGGAGCGAGAGGTATATCAGAGCCCCCGATATCATGTGTATCGAGTCCGAGAAAGTGTCCGATCGAGTGCGGAAAATAGGGATTTGTAGTGAATGTATATTTTTCCATATCTTTTAATCCCAGTTTTTTGCAGACTCCATACATATATCCCTTCACATCGGTCTTCCATACATCACGGGTGATCCCTGGCATGAGTGTCGACTCGGCATATCGCCGTACATCCATCACGGCATCATAGATCTCCCGTTGTCTCGGTGAGAATTCACCAGAAACAGCGAAGGTTCGAGAAATATCTGCACCATAGCCGTCGATCTCGATGCCGAAGTCTATGAGTATGAGGTCTCCTCTGCATACCTGTCTCGAGTGCGCGGTGTAGTGGAGTATGCATGCATTCGCGCCACTTGCGACGATCGTGGGAAACGCTTCAGTATATCCATGGAGGCGAAACTGATACGCGACCATCGCCTCGATCTCGTACTCATACATGCCCGGACGGACCTGCTCGACGATATATCTGTACGTTTCCTCAGTAATCCTGATACTCTTCCTGATTTTTTCGATATCTTTCGGGGATTTGTAGAGGCGTTTCTGGATCAGGTATCGATCTGCAGACGAGAACTGCCTCCCTTCGAGCATACCTCTGAGGATTCTGTACTCAGACTCTGTCGAGGTGACTGTATGGTTGGGCAGGAGAAAATCCCCATCGATACTATTGAGCGTGTGCTCGAGATCACTGCGAGGCAGTATCTTCCCCATGAATCCATATCTCTGGATCTTCTGTGTATCCCATCTGATACTTTCCCAGAGCCGCTCGAACTCGGTGGGTTCATCGAAGAAGAGTATTTCTTCACCATCAGGAAGAGTCTTCAAGAACAGTGCACCTTCAGTATTCATTCCCGTCCACGCGAGAAAATCCGAATCCACGCGGAAAGGATAGTTGACATCCCCATTACGCAGGGGAGATTTTCAGGATGCGAGGAGGAGGTGAGAGGGCATATATTTTCGGTGAGTATCGAATTGAGTGGATTTTTGCAAAACACACTATTGTATGATAGTATACTGAAAATATATATTTCTAAAAATAAATACCATGCGCGGTCTAGATGTTGTATCAGCATGAGAAAAGGAAGCTATACTCGCACTTTTCGATGAGAATATCGCAAAAAACAGGGGGGGGGGGCGATACAGATGTGCATCTGGCTCTGTATAGGCCAAAGGTTCCAGATTTTGGGACAATAGAGAGACAAGAACGAAAGGATCTCGACCCAAGTAAAGCGATAGATCTCCTCTCAGGAGGATCGAGGATAAAATTTGGTACTACGAATGACGATGGACCATGGAAATGAAAAGATACAGGAAAATCATTTGGCTTCGATCTGGAATATGCGAATCCAAATCTCAGACTCTGAGCGTCTGTAACAGGCTATACAGACAATACCTCGTATGATAAAACTCAGAAAATGGTAGGAGGCAAGCGTATCGATACTCTCTCGATCCAAGCACTCTGAAAGGTAGATGAAACACAGATACAGATACAAGATAGAGTCTGAAAGCTCGTATCATTTGTATGAATCGGCATCGATGGCGTCGGGAAATTCTGAATGCAATGAATCCAGAAAGGTTGGCATGCACACTGACCAAAGAGTATGACGGGTGGGTACAATTTCAACAATACGTATGAAAAAGATCGAAATGGAAAGGATGTATCTGGTCTCACTCCAACGATACTCTGACGTGTAGAGTGATCATTGCCACTTATCTGAAATGAAAATAAGTGAATCAATCTCATAGGAAGTCTCGATGGAAAAGTCGCACTCAATAAAAAATATGGAGAAACTGCTCTGTCATGAACGATCGGTATCGAGTGAAACTATGAGAGACTGCATGGGTATATAGGCGTAACTACGAGCCTCATACGTATCCTTTCGAGCACATCACAGGTGATAAATAAGGCTATCAATAATCCAAAAAACTATATCACGGTATGATGAAGTATCGATGCATATAAGTGACGAGAATCGACCACAACGATCTACGCATGAGTGAATACCACAGGACAGAAAGAACAAACTCAGGGAACAATCTGAATAAAATTATCGTTCTAATCCATCTTCTCCATCCGCACTACCGTCTCGATATGATGCGTATGGGGGAACATGTCGACGGGGGTCACATCGGTGATGCTATACTTCGGGAGCTTTTCGGTCTTCTCATCTCTCTGTTTCCCGATGAGAAATTCGAGATCTCGAGCGAGGGTCGCGGGATTGCATGAGACGTAGATGATCTCTCGAGCACCGAAGGCGACAATATGTGGTAATGCAGAGGGATGCATACCGTCACGAGGAGGATCGATAATAATCGTTAATTGTGAATTATTCATTATAAATTCCGAACCGATTCCTGAAACGAAGTCTTCGACCTTCGCATTCACGAATTCGACATTTTTGATACCATTTCTGTTCGCATTTTTCGCTCCATCCGCGCTCGCATCAGTAACGAGCTCCACAGAATAGACTCGCTCAAAATATTTGGAAAGGAGGATTCCAATCGTTCCAGTTCCAGCATAGAGATCGAGAAGTACACCCCCTTTTGAAAGGGGGATGTCCGCCAAGGCGGACGGGGGGATTTTCGTTTCTGCATTTTCTCATCTTCATTCATTCACAGAACTTATTTCTCCTTTGCACAAGGAGCCTACAACACTGTAGAGCTTCTCTGCACAGAGTGAATTTACCTGAAAAAAGCTCTTGGGCTGGATCTCGAAGGTGAGTCCGAAGAGCTCATCAGTGATAGCAGGCTGTCCGAAGAGGAGGACAGGATTTCCTGTCACGATATCAGCTCTACCAGTATTCTCAAGAAAGAAGATAGAATGAATATTCCCGTATTTTTCGGACAATTGTCGAACCATATCAGTGAAAAATTCCTGTATGTGTCATTTCGAATATAATGAGAAATCCTGCTCTGATTTCTGAGCAAGATGTCTCACTTCGTTCGACATGACAGGAACCTGAATTCCACCTTCCGAAGTCTCGTACGGAGGACAGGTCGCCACGCTTCATTTCGTTTCACCTCACTCCGCTCGCGATGACGACGAAGTAGTTTCCCATGTTCCATTTACCGAAAATATGAGCATAATTTCCCCGGTTTTCTTCCCCTTGCGTACGACGAAGTGACGCCAGAATCCCTCGGCTCGCTTCGGATCATAGGTCGGGAATCATGAGGCACGAGAGAAGGTATCCACATCATGGAAAATAGCATTGATCTCTGCATCTGCGAGGGCACAGTAACTGCAGTCGATGATCCGATCGAACTGTCCCTGTGCATGGAAACCGAATCGGAACTCATCATGGATTCATTCTCGATCAGAGATATACTTGCCCCATGAGAACTCGACCTTATTGCGGTAGCCATAGATCTCGGGTGATGGGATGATGGGATGGAAGGTCGGGAGTTTCGTGAGCGTCTGATGCATTGGACTTTTGTCATTTCGAGTGAGTCCAATTGATTCCGTGTTGGACGACGAGAAATCTTGCCCTGTCATAGATGCATCGAGCCATTTCAGTATCCCGTAGAATGATTCTTTTACCTGTCATTCTTTTATCTGTAACTGATCCTCATATCCGATCGTGAGCCACTTGGCTCCACCATAGAGCTGGAATCCTGCAGGGAGGGGGATCTCGAGCGGAGATGCCTGTATGACATCGAGTTGCTGCGCCTCATAGTGAGACTTTCGAGTCTTCAGGATACGCACAGATATGATGCTGCCCGGGATGCATCCTCATGTGATGATGATCTTGCGACCATCTGGTGCGGTTGCGAGTCACTTGCCTCAGAATATGAGCTTTTCGACGGTGATGTTTTCGAGGATTTCTATTTTTTCCATGTATGTGTTATTACGGACTAATATGGATCGATAATTGTACTATTCTATCAGGAGATCGACTTTTTCCCCGAGCACTATCGGTTCGGTCCCCACCCAGATATCGAAGAGGGCGAGCCATCGGGCAAATACCTCTCGGATATAGACGCGTGGAGCGATCATGATACTCACATTCGCTGCTCCATAACCGATCGCATCGATGCCGTGATTCTCGGCGATGAAGAGCGCTCGTTCGACATGGAATGGCTGAGAGATTATCGTGATGCCTCATGTGAGAGAGAACACCTCCTTCGCACGGATGACAGAGTCGAGTGTACGGAAACCTGCATAGTCCAGTATGATCGCTGACTCAGGGATACCCGCTCTGATCAGGGATTTTTTCATGAGCTCGGGTTCATTGTAACTCAGAGTTCCATTATCCCCAGAGACGAGTACCCGATGGATCTTTCCACGTTCATAGAGCATCTTCGTCGCTTCGATACGTGTGGTGTAGAAGAGATTCACACGACCACTACTCGCTGAGGGAGATGTACCGAGCAAGAGTCCGATCTCTCGTTCTGGGATACTCTCGATATCTCGAAAGACATTTCCTCATACGCTCCATGAGATATAGAGCCACGGAAGGAGTGCAAAAAATACGAGAAAGGCGAGGATGACGGGGAATTTACGCATGATGATGGTATGAAGTGAACTTCAGGGCGAGTAAAGGTGTTTAGGTAGTGTTTACAAATTGTTCTTTTTTTTGTCATTCCGATCCGCCGTGGCGGAGAGGAATCTCTTTTTCTTGAAGGTATGAGTATAAATTTGTGAATTTCTCATAAGATGAATGTGAAAGGGATCCCTACGGGATGACAAAACGGGGGATGTTACTAGTACCTAGAAAGTGATATGTTCGATCAGTACTCCTTCTGTTTCTTTTCGATTTTTGAACTCATAGCCTCACTTCTCGATCGTCTTGTCTGAAACGACGACACGGTGTGGGATACCGAGAAGATCTGCATCTCATGCTTTTTGACCAAATCCTGTGTCCCGATCGTCAATCATGACTTCATACCCCTCCTTTTCGAGAGACTCACCGAGTGCGACCGCTTCTCTGAGATGATCCCCGATCACGATGATCACATGTGTGTACGGGGAGATCGATGGCGACCAGATAAGCCCACGTTCATCGTTCATCTTCTCAGCAATCACCCCCATGAGACGAGAAATCCCGATCCCATAACATCCCATGACGACGGTACCGATCGATCCATCTCGATCCTGATACTTCACATCGAAAGCGGTCGAAAATCTTGATCCGAGCTTGAAAATATTCCCAACCTCGGAGGTGATCTTCAGGGTATATTGATGACCCGTACATGAGACACATTCGAAATTCCCTTCTGTGACAATCTCCTTATTGTGTGCTTGCCCACAGTCATTACAGACAAAGAGTACATCTTCACCGATAGAGAGCTCAGTCTGGAACTCATAGGAATACTTCGAGAAGTCTCCTCCCGAAGCGAAAGTATAGTAGGTCGAGTCAGCGATACCGAGTCGGTCAAATACTCGATCATAGGCGCTGTGCATCACCTCGAAATAGGTATCGAGCTCTTCCTGTGAACGATGGAATGAGTAGGCATCCTTCATGAGAAATTCTCGACCGCGAAGGAGTCCTGATTTCGCACGTTTCTCGTTGCGGAACTTCCACTGGATCTGGTAGACACTGCACTCATCGAGATCCTTATATGACTGGATAAATTCCCCAACAAGAGGAGTGACAACTTCCTCATGAGTGGGATTCAGGGCATATTCTCGGCCCTCAGCACCCGGGAGCTTGAACAGGACATCGACTGCATCCCAGCGACCAGTTTTTTCCCAGGATTCCTTGGATCCGAGGGCGGTCATGAGGACCTCACGAGAGCCGATCATATCCATCTCATCACGCACGATCGCCTCGATCTTGCGGAGGACTCTCAGTCCCAGCGTCGTGAATGAGTAGGCACCAGCGAGAGTCATGCGGATCATCCCCGCCTGGAGGAGGAGTCCTGTCCCACGGTTATCAGAACCAGAGGGGATGGATTTCTGTGTTTTAAATGGAAGAGAAGAAAGAAAGAGCATAATGGTAAATTTAGAATTTAGAAAGAGTATAAGGAAAAGTGTTTTTTTCGGAAGAGGAAAAATGAAAGTTCGAGTAAGAAAGAGTTATCCTATGATAATCGTCGTGCCTCCAGAAGTAGTATCATGAATGCCAGAATCAATGCCGTTTCCAATATGTGTGATTATTCAACATGATCATGCTTCGCGTGCAACCATAAGCTTCGAATGCATTCATCCTGTTCAGGTAGCAGACTTGGTCGAGCAAAGTTTTCCGATATAATCATCTGTCAGTTCAGAGTATCCTATACTTTCTATTCTCGTCGAACTTTCTCTATGGTCTTGATAGACGCCATTTGTATTGGTTATGAGGTGGAGCATTGTTGCCTGGAAAACTTGTGCGAGCAGGAGTGCATTGCTATCATTATCTTCTCCTCGCTTTCTTGTATCAGTTCTTGCAACCGACAAAGCATCGTTTTCATTCACGATGACAACAATTCATTGCTTCCATGCCTCATGAACGGTTTCCCTGAATACTGTTGCACGCTCGAGATTATCCTCTATATCGGCATGGGTTACGAGAAATCCAGCAGTATGTATACCATGCGAAAGAAATCTTTGCCTATAGAGTCATATGAGTATATCCCAGCCAAGAGCCGCCAAAAGTGCTTTGTTCTCATCTGAAGATTTTTGTCTTCACAGAGCTACTCTTCCGTACTGCACAGCTCATGAGGAGACGAGGATTATATTCATTCATTGCCGAACCTTCTCTGCAATGGCTCATATAAGGATCTCGATTTTTTTCGATGACGTGAAGTCTGAAAGTGATTCTGTTCAGATCTTTATGATTGTGGTCCCATAGGTATAAAAAGGTTAGTACATCTCAGACAAAGAAAAATCCCCCCAGAAGTATGATGACTCTCGTGGAGGGATTATAAAATTTCAGTGAAATTACCTTCCGAGAGTCGAAAGGGGAGGCGGGACAAGGAATAGGTGGAATGAGAAGAGATGCATACTCCTGATGATATAGAGAGGATATCGATTGTCAAATAATAAAATCGTGCGGAGAATCTCTTGTCAAATACTACAAAATAGTTGTAAAATCGTATATTTCACTATAATAGTCTCGAAAATACGATATTCATTATTTGGACTCTCTTGAAATTTTGATCGACAATAAATACATGTGTACTCGCTCTAGTGCTCCAGACAACTCCTGTCGGAGCCATAACTGTGGTCGAGAGCACAGCAGTCATCAAAAATACACAAGCAGCTACTCAAAGGACACTGCAAGGATCATGAGCTACGTTAGGTACTACATGGGATGAGTATCTAGCACTTCTTGCTGCAGGAGCCTTGGCGGTCACATGGATTGATGGAAGATCGATGCGAGGAAGAAAATGTCACTAAAAAATCGAAATCAATATGGCAAGTGTAGGGTTCAGATCATCTGAGGAGCGTGGAAATGTTCTTGTTTTTGAATATGTGAGTGAAAATTGGACCGGGGATTATCGTATATCTTGAAGACTTGGGTGTGATATAGTTATTCGGGGTGCATGAGGCGGAAGTCTATTCGATCAGGCAATACCCGTAAAAATGGCGTTGCGATATATTGTACAGAGTGAGTCACTTCCAGAGTGATCCGCTCTCTATAGTACCGATGCCCCAGTTCTCATAAAGAGTGAGGATTTTTACGGAGGAAATATCGAACGAAAGCATCTACTCGTGACCCCGACTATGTGCGAATGAATGGTACGCAGGCTCCAGCTCAGGTTTCTTCATATGTATGAATGAGTCGAAAAAGACTTTTCTCTCTATCTCGGTGATCCACAGTGAGATCTGTTTCAACCCACTGCTATAGATGCTGATCGTACAGTATGAAATATCGTGAATGTTCCAACTGCGGACTTCAATCGCATACTCCATCTGCTCTCTTGTGTAGCAGAAGTCCAACGTAGACACTATCAGGCTGAGGTCGATGCATTACTACTCCCTATACTTCCTCCCTCGTAATTCTTCTGGAAAGTGCTCTTGTGCACTTTTTTTAACCCCCCTCATTCCCCCCTTATCAAGGGGGAGGTCGGGCAGATCATGAACATATTCATACCCTACCCCGTATCCAGCGGATTTCATCAGTGCTGTCGGAGCATTTCGTAGATGGAGCGGGACGGCGAGATTTCCATATTTTTCGATATCTTGATGCATCGCCTGCATCGCTCTATAGACGCTATTATTTTTTGGTAAATCGGCGAGGTAGTATGCCGTATTCATCATCGGGAGCTCGCACTCGGGCATCCCCATCTTCTCACAGATATCATAGGTCGCATTCGCGAGGATCATCGCCTGAGCATCATAGACATCCTCACTCGCGAAATTGATCATGCGCCTCGCGATATATCGCGGATCTTCTCCTCATGCGAGCATCCGTCATATCCAGTAGATCGCAGCATTTCCATCTGAGTCACGGAGTGACTTATGCATCGCAGAGATGAGGGTGTAGTGCTCTTCGCCATCCTGATCGTACATGAGGGATTTGCTCCCAGCCTCGAGAATATGCTCACGTGTGAGTGTCCCTGATCACTGGAGGATACAGGCAGTTTCGAGGAGATTGAGCGTATTGCGGAGGTCTCATCAGCCGAGATGGGCGATGAGATCGAGAGGATTTTGTCATTTCGAGCGAAGAGATAGTGAGTATACCCCTTGTGGGTAGAAATCTTCCTTTTTTGTTTTCCGTCATTCCGCACTTGATGCGGAATCTAGGATTCAGTTCTCTGTACTTTTGGAATCAAAAGTACCAAAAGTTTCGGTGGGCAAAAAACTCGCTCCTTCTCGCTTCGCTCATCAATTTTCTGTTTTCTTCTTCGCTCAGACAGTTTCGCCCACCGAGCCCTCGTTTCATTGTTTTTCATCGATAGGGATTCCCCAATCAATATCTGGATACCGTTCCTGAATCTTTCCCATATTTTTCTCGAGAAATTCGACTACTTCCGCAGGTGTGATAGGATTCAGTACATAGGTTCGGCAGCGGGAGAGGAGGGCGTTGATCACGGTGAAGCTCGGATTCTCCGTCGTCGCACCGATGAGGGTGATGATACCCTTCTCCACCCAGGGGAGGAGGACGTCTTGCTGAGACTTCGACCATCTATGGATCTCATCGAGAAAGAGGATCGTCTGTCGACCTTCTGCGAAACTCTTCTGCGCCTTTCCGAT
>JAYVLL010000077.1:0-10292 GCA_043759495.1 Candidatus Altimarinota bacterium | reverse complement strand
TTCTTTTCGCGAGTTCGCCATTTTGGAAGTGAAGTGAGAAATATTTGATTTCTCAAATTTTCGGATATACTCACTTCATACAAGAAGAGACACTCACATTCGAGAAAATAGAGAAGTTTGGCGAGAGGGATGGAAGTAAGGAATCTGTCTCACATGGAGAAACGATGAAAAAGTTTTGATTCCTAGAAAAATAGTCTATAATAAATCCAACCTCGCAAGAGGAATACCTGAGGAGGAGAATTAAAAACTCCTATAGAAAAATCCCCGCTGTGAACGGGGATTTTTCTGTTATCGATACTGACGGAGAGGTTTCCGTCTATATCGACCTGTCACCTTATGAGTGACTATCTGATATCCCATGAAGATACAGATATACCTGAGGAGTTTGCCCATAAGATATGGGGTTAAGAATTAAAAACTCCTGCTCCTGTGAAAGCAGGAGCGAAAAGATTGTATTTTGATGGTGGCAAATTGCAAATAATTCATCCACACTCCCTCGGGTGGATTTTTCTTTTCGATGAGTTGCGAGATAACATTGCCCCTCGTCATGCTGAATATATTTCAGCATCTTCTATTCTGGATCCTGAATCAAGTTCAGAACCTGTCCAGAGCGGAGGTGGGAATGACAGAGCAAGGTGGGTTTTTCTTCCCTTGCATTTTTCATGAGACTGATTATACTTTTTTGTATTACACTGTAATACAACTTTATGCCCTCAGTATCTCTCCAAAAGAAAAAAACAGATACAATCTCTTTCGCCATCAGGGCAGAGAGAAGTCTCTATGAGACATTTCGCGATCAGACACACCGAGATGGACTGAATCCGAGTGTCGTCATCAGACAGTTTATCCGATCATACAATGATGGTAATATGAGTGTATGACTCCGAGAACCAGAGTTCGATAGGCTCTTCGAAGATGAGAATGTCCGTCACTCACTCACACGCCTCTCATCCGCTCTCGATACCGCTTTATGAAGCTCATAATCACAGAAACATTCCGAAAAAATCTCGAGAAAATCGGATCGATCGATCTTTCTACGATCGAGAAAGAATCGCGAAAATACCAAAGTGGACTCAAAAACTTCATAGAGCTCTATACTTTCGCCGATGGAAAAGTGCTCAAGTGATACTTTCTCTCGAAAAAAGTCCGCGTATGTCTCTGGTTTCGCGAATATAGAGGACAGATGATCCCATTCTTTATCGCGAAAAAAGAATCAAAAGATGGATACAATATCACCAAAGAATCTGCTCCCATGCTGAGTAGAGAGATACTCCGTCATCTCAGTGATATCGAAAATAAAAAATTCGATATCATAGAAATCTAGACCATCTTTACTAGGATCTCCGCCACAAAAAAACACCTTCAGTCTACTTATTTTATTTTCTCGCAAGTTTATTCCAAAAAAAGTACATAAAAAGGTTCTACAAAAGTATTTGGATAAAATCCAAATACTGCTAAACTCAAGACCAAAAAAACGCCATAATTACCGTACTCCTAAAGAGATATTCCAAGAGACTTACTTGATGTATGCAATTTGGATTAGAATCTAGCTAGGATAAAGAAAAAATGTACCAAACCCTTCTAAACTCTGTGATGAAAAAATATGCCGAAGGTGGGCTCGTGGAATAGAAGGACTTCTATATCGTAAAATAATCTCCTCCACATGTCTCGTGCACTTATCCTCATCGACTTCATCAATGAATTCCTCCATCCAGATGGAAAGATCACTCCACAGGGAATGGGGAGGTTTTGTCATGAACACCATACGATCGAGAACGTCCAGAAACTCATCCGATATTTCCGTGAGCAGGGAGAGGAGATTATCTGGATCCATCTCGGATTTCATGAGAACTATGATAACTGTTCTCATATATCTCCGAGATTCTCAGGAGCTCCGAGTGCTGGCATACTTCGTGAGGATACCTGGTCGACGGAGTTCCTGACAGAACTCGATCATAGAGAGGATGATATGACTCTTACGAAGATTCGCGTGAGTTCATTTTACCAGACAGGTCTCGAGGAATATCTGAGAAAACAGGGGATCGATACGATCGTCGTCGCCTGAGTCGCGACTGATCTCGCCGTCTCGAGTATCACTCGTGATGCTCACGATCGGGATTTCCGAGTGATGTCGTCGCTGATGCCTGTGGTACGGTGAGTCAGGAACACCATGATGCCGCTCTCATCGCGATAGCAAAGCTCGGAACAATTGCAAAAACAGAGGATATCATAAAAGTGCCGTGAAATACAAAAAATCTGCCCAAATAGGACAGATTCTCTGGAGAACTCACTCTATTTCTGACAATAGCTACATGAGCTCTGGAAGAGCATCGCAAGGGCCGAGAGTCCGACGAGGATATATACCACCCACTCGAGTGTCGGCCAACTTCCGAGAAGGAGATTGACGACATTGAGATTCTTCCCGACAAATCCACCGATACCCACGAGCCCCCAGTTCACCGCCCCGACCAATACTAAGACATACGCGATACCGTGGACGGAGCAACACTTTCCGACAGTATTCATCATAGAAAAAATAGTTAATGGATAAAGCTCTGCTATTCTATGTGTATCTTCCTCGGATGCAAGAAATAAAAAAGAAACTCTCTCGATAGGAGTCAAAAAACTATCCCGTGATGACCTCTACATCATATCCCTGGAAAAGCCCACTCTCGATGACTCCGGTGATTGATTTTATATCTCGCTCGAGTGTCGGAGTGATCTGATCATATCGTGTATCGAGGATGAATCCTCCACTCTCTGTGATGATCGGTCAGTCTTTCTCGGTCGCGAGTCTGAGTATGATCTCATGGGCACCGAGAAGACGCAGCTCGCGTTCGACAAGATGGAGTGCATCTGGAAATACTTCTACTGGAATAGGGAACTTTTTTCAGAGCTCTGTCACATATTTCGATGCATCGACGAGGATATAATTATGTGGACTCGATCGCATGAGGAGTTTTTCCTGGTAGAGTGCACCTCAACGACCCTTGATAAGAGTATTCATAGTATCGACCTCATCCGCTCCGTCGAAGTACCAGTCTGGCTTCTCAGAGAAGAGGGAAGTCGTCGGGATACCGAGTCGAGTACATGTGAGAGCGATCTCTCGAGAGGTTGGTATTATCCGGATAGAGAGATGAGACTCTTGTATCTTCTCGGCGATAGCGATCAGTGCGAGGTATGCGGTCGATCCAGATCCCGCTCAGATAATATCACCATCTGCGACTCGTTCTGCGATGAGGCGAGCGACCTTTTCTTTCGCCACACGATTCGAGATCTCACTCGACCAACCGAGGGATGAGATGAGGGCACTATTCCATGACATGATCGAGAGAGTTATCGGGATTATTCTGGGCATTTAGACTATTTTTCCATGTTTCATCTTCACCTTTCCCTTCACGAGGGTATAGACGGCCTTTCATTTCAGTTGTTTCCCGTTGAAGACACAATTCTTTCCCTTCGAATAACTCTTCGTAGGATCGACTGTCCAGAGAGTCGAGAGATCGAAGAGGGCGATATCCGCATCAGTACCGACAGAGAGCGTTCATCTATCGACTCGTATGATCTTCGCAGGGCCGATCGTCATGAGCTCGATACCACGAGAGAGCGATATCACTCCCGTATCGACGAGATAGGTATACATCACCGCGAAACTCGTCTCGACTCCCGTAGAGCCAAATGAAGCATCCTGAAATGGCTTCATCTTATCTGGCTCAGTATGAGGAGCATGGTCTGTGGTGAATGCATCGATGAGGCCTTCCTGGATCGCAGCGACCACAGCATCGACATGATCTCTCGAACGCAGAGGAGGATACATCTTCGCAGAGGTATTGTACCCGAGACATTCCTCATCCGTGAGGGAAAAATGCTGTACCGATACTTCGGCAGTGATATTCGTCAGTCATTTGGTCTTCTTCGCGATCCTGATGGCATCCATGGCTCACTTCGTCGAGTTATGGAGGAGGTGAAATCTGGAACCCGATTTCTCTGCGAGGAGGATATTTTTCCATACGGCGAGATCCTCTGTCACATCCGATGTCCCGGGGAGTCCGAGCTGAGTCGAGATCCATCACTCATGCATGACTCACTCTTCTGTCAGATTATCACACTCACAGTGACTCATCAGGAGCATATCATGCGTCTTTGCATAGCGCATACCTTTGAGGAGGAGTCACTCATCTTGGACATCATTGCCATCATCGGTAACGGCGACGACACCTGATTGCTTCATCTCCCACATCTCTGAGAGGACTTCGCCCTTGATTCACTTGGTGATCGAGCCTGATGGATAGACATTGATGAGATCGAGCTCTTTCGATCGATTGATGATATAGCGTACCTGCGTCTGTCCATCGACGGTCGGGTGAGTATTTGGCATAGTGACCACGGATGTGATTCCTCCTGCGAGACATGCCCATGATCCTGTTTCGATCGTCTCCTTATCCTCTCTCCCAGGTTCACGGAAGTGCACCTGCATGTCGATGAGACCTGGCGTGACGATGAGTCATGTCGCATCGATCACCTCATCAGCATGATCACTGAGAGCGACTCCGATCTTCGCGATCTTGCCACCTTCGATGAGGATATCGAGTTTCTCATCTATCCCATTCGCTGGATCGATCACATGTCAGTGACGTATAAGGATATTCATAGAGAAAAAACAGGGAGTAAAATAAAGTATCGATCGCTCGATCTAGAAGAGGGAATACGGCTTTTTCCGACCATCGAAACGCTCTGCAAGGAGCCAGAGAATCGCCTTTCTCACGGCCATGCCATTCTCGACCTGTTGGAGGATATATGACTGCGTATGACGAGCCACGAGCGAAGACATGATATCGATATCTCGGATCACTGGACCAGGATGCATGAGGATTGCACTTTTTTTGGCAAGGGCAAATCGTCGTTCATTGATCCCATAGGTTTTCGAATACTCTCGAAGTGTCGGGATAAATCATCTCGCCCCACGCTCTTCCTGTATCCGTAGTGCGTAGACGACATCCGCCTGATCGAGTGCTGCTTCGACACTCGTGAAGTGCGTGATCCCGAATCACTCGACTCACTCAGGGATGAGTGTCAGTGGAGCTGCGACCCGTATAGTCGCACCGTATCTGCGGAGGAGTCGTACGAGAGAGCCGAATACTCGTGAATGTCTGATATCTCCGACGATCGTCACGATCTTCCCTTCGAGTGTATCTGTCTGGAAATAGTCCACCATCGTGAGCACATCGAGCAGTGCCTGCGTCGGATGTTCATGCCACCCATCTCAGGCATTCACGATCGCAGCAGCGACATGACGCGCGAGGAGCGCTGGGACACCTGACTCACTCGCACGCACGACGATAACACTGACATTGTACGAGTCGAGCGTCTCTGCAGTATCGATATAGGTTTCTCACTTCTTCACAGAACTCGAGGATCCGACATTATTGGTATCCATACTGAGGTGTTTTCCTGAGAGATCGAAGCTCGACATCGTTCTCGTCGAGTTCTCGAAAAACGCATTGATCATCGAAAGTCCTCGGCAGAGTCAGAGCTTCTCTGTCTTCGATGTGCGAAATATCCTCGCGAGCTCGAATATGAGTCGTATATCTGCATCCGTCGCATCATCGACCGAACAGAGATCAAAAAAAGAAACATCCCGATCGTTTCGTGTACGAAGGAGGATATTTTCTGTTGTTTCTATCATAGAAGAAATATTATGGGACTAAATCTGAAGGAGAGATTTTATTTCGATCGAGTATAGAAATAAACTGGGGAAAATCAAAAATAAATACAAAAGTACTTATGCAGCTTCTTGGAATAATTTTTTCCAGTCTTCATCATTTGCAGAATTTCATCAAAGAGCAATCCAATCTCATAACTCTCATGAAAGCAAGTTAAATTGTTGTATTGAGAGTGGGAGAGGATTTGGTAGATGCAATAATCTCGATGAATACAGATCAATTAAGTTAGCAATAAGAAAAGCAATATGATCCTGTCGTTGTTTAATTCACATATTTTCTGGAAAAAAATTTGCTTTTCGTAATCTGTCTACGGCTGGATTATATGTTTCGGTAGGAGAATTCATAAAAATATTTTATTACCTATAATACTAAATATGCAATAATGTCAAAACAAAATTTGCAATCACTCATTTTTCTCCTATAATCCATACTCATGAATCTCCCCTGAAACTCATAATTTCTCATTCTGACAATGGCTCATCGCTTTTGTCATTTTTTGAAATAATTCCAAAAATAGATTTCTACCCCTCTCATGTGTCGCACCGACTATGTCGGATGCTTGCATTCGGGGGTATGGCTCCCTCCGGTCGCACATCCACTCTTTTGTTTCAGTCGAAATGACAGAATAGTCTCATCTATCTGCTCGTCAAACCCTCCAACCCTCTAACCTACAGCATATGCCTTTCTTCACTGATTTCGCCGTGTTCAACGCATCAGGCCCACACTGTACGACGCTCGAAGAGCTCGAACGGATTGCAGAGAGTAAGGCGGACTATATCGTCATGAAATCGTGTACACTCGAGCCACGCGAGGGGAATCCTACTCCGAGATATCATGCATTCGAAGGTGGATCGATCAATTCTATGTGACTCCCGAATCTCGGCTACGAGAAGTATATCGAGTTCTCACACATCCTCACCGAGAAATACGGAAAGCCCGTCATCGCAAGTATCGTCGGGATGAAGCCGGAAGATTTCCCGACCATCGTCGAAGCATTTGAGTCACGAGGAGCCGCGAAGGCGCTCGAGATCAATCTCTCCTGTCCGAATGTCGTGGGAAAAGCACAGATAGGATATGACTTCTCGGACTCACGAGATATACTGGAAAAAGTCTGCAAGTACAAGAAACATTGTGCATTTGGCATCAAGCTTCCTCCGTATTTTGACTTCGCCCACTATGAAGGAATGGCAGCGGTTCTTAGAGATTTTCCGATCGACTTCATCACCTGTGTGAACTCAGTGGGAAATACACTCGTCCTCGATCCCGTCACGCATAGGCCCGTGATCCGACCAAAGGGAGGATTCGGTGGTCTCGGTGGTGCTATGATCAAGCCGGTTGCCCTCGCTAATGCTCGCAAGTTCTACGAACTCCTCGGTGATACGATCCAGGTCGTCGGTTGTGGTGGCATCGTGAACGGCGTCGATGCCTATGAATACTCGCTCTGTGGTGCCTCTGCGATCCAGATCGGAACTGAATATGACCGAGAAGGGAATAGTGTCTTCGGCCGAGTGAAGAAGGAGGCAGATGAGTATGCGAAGAAGCTAGGATGGAAAAGTATCGAAGCGGCGAAGGGGAAGCTCGAGGTATTGTAAAAAGTTTTGATTTCCTGGAAAATCAACTATAATAAGTGTATGAAAAAACCACTTCTACCAACAAAAGATCTGACTCTTTCTGAAGCGTCTAGCTATCTCGATTCGGTTATCGACTACTATACTGATGTGCTCGGACAAGAAGTGCAAGAATATGATACTAGAAAAAAAATCTATGAAAGTACAACTCTCGCCTAAAGCACTTGCCAATATAGATAGATATATCGCTCATTACAGGCGATATTTTTTCGAATTATACTCCGATACAGGGCTCGGTGAAAGTGAAAAAATAATCAAGGAAAGCTATAACAAGGAAGCAAAGATGAGGAAGGGAGAAATCCTCAAACTGATAGAGATACACTTCACTCCAGGTATCATTCTCGGTCGTACTCTCATAGATTCACTCATACTTCCATGGCGATCGAAAGTGGTCTTCGTGACGTGGGAAGAACTCGAGAATGGCATACGGAGAATAATTGATCTAGAAATTCGTTAATTAACCAACTCCATATGCTCTCACCTTCTGTCCGTGACTTTGTCCTCTACTGCTCAGATAATAATGTGATCTCTTTCGATACAGAAAAGTGATACACTCTAAAATCTGGACGTGTAGCACCCTGGTTTTTCAATGCTGGGAATCTCATGCAGCATGCTGAGTGACTTTCGAAAATTGCAAAGATATTCGTCCATACACTCCGTGAGCAATTCGCTGATACGAGTGGGAGGATAGATGCAGATATCCTCTATGGTGCAGCCTATAAAGGAGTCCCTCTCGCGAGTGTCGTTGCGACAGAATACTATCTCCAGACAGGACATAATATCGGATTCTCATCCCACAGAAAAGAATCAAAATGACATGGAAGTGACACAGGACGTGGACTCGGGATGAGTGTCGCGTGAAAAAAATGCATCATCCTCGATGATGTCATATCTGCGGGAACAGCATTTCGAAATGCGGTCACCGATATAGAAAACGATGGGGGAGAAGTAGTGGGATTTGTATTTCTCATCGACCGAGAGGAGGTGACAGGATGAGCCGAGAAGCCACTCCCATGAGCAAAGAGAATATCTGCTGTTACCGCTGCACGCGAAGAAAATAATATACCAGTAATAGGAAGTTTCACGTATTCTCAGGTACGAGAAGCTGTAGAAGAGTGAATACTCGGTAATAGAAAAATAGCTCAAGCACTTGATACCTACCATAGTGACTATGGAATACATAACTAACTCTATGAACTTCCGCCAGAAACTCATCTCGACTATAGAAACAAATAACTCGCTCCTCTGTATCGGTCTCGATCCGGATATTTCGAAGATCCCCACTGGAATATCGGTATACGGATTCCTGAAAAATATCATCGATGAGACGCACGATCTCGTCTCTGCGTATAAGCCACAGATTGCATATTTCTCGGCCTATGGATGAGAAACTGATCTCGAAGCTATCATTACCTATATTCAGACGAATTATCCAGAGATCCCCGTCATACTCGATGCAAAACGTGGAGATATTGGCTCAACCGCCGAACAATATGCCATTGAGGTATTTGAAAGATATAAGGTAGATGCCGTAACGGTCAATCCCTATATGTGAGGAGATACGATCGAACCCTTTCTCGCGTTCGAATGAAAATGAGTGATCATTCTCTGCAAGACCTCGAATCCAGGAAGTGGTGACTTCGAGAATCTCGAACTCATAAATGGTCGGAGACTCTATGAAGAAGTCGCTCATCGTGCCCGTGAAGAGTGGTCGAAACAATGAGAAATCCTCCTCGTCGTCGGCGCTACGTATCCCGAAGAACTCTGAAATATCCGAAAAATAGTGGGTGAAGATATATTCCTCCTCATACCAGGAATAGGTGCTCAGTGATGAGATATAGAATCCACCATACTGAATGCGAGAAATAGCAGATGAACGGGTATGATCATCAACTCTTCTCGTGCCATCCTCTATCCAAAATCAGGAACTAGCCGAGAAGAGGCTCTACGAACTCGAGATGCGATCAATAAATATAGATTTTTATAATACACTTATTATGGCATGCATAGCTGTCTTCTGTGGAGCCCGAGAAAATGTAGAGAGACATTTCATCAATGTTTCAGAAAAATTTGGTACCATACTCGCAAAAAAATGACATACGCTTATATATGGTGGCGGAACATTCTGACTGATGGGTTGAGTGTATAGATGAGTCAAACAAGTGGGGTGAAAGGTCGTCGGTATTATCCCTCATTTTCTCATGTCAAAAGAAAGATGAGAAGATCATAAGTCAAACGGATCAGAACTCATACTTGTCGAAACAATGGATGAACGAAAAAAAATACTATTCAATCGTTCGGATACCGTTATCATGCTTCCATGATGAGTAGGAACTCTCGATGAATTTTTCGAAATCCTGAGTCTCGTTCAACTAGAAAGAAGAAGTCACACATTATGAATTCTCAATACTGATGGATTCTACGATGACCTCCTCTCTCTGCTTCGAAATATGACAGAACGATGATTTATCCCAATCAAAACCCTTCAATATCTCGTCATCGAGTCCGATCCTGAAAAGCTCCTCGATAGATTATCCATATAAATTATGCTCACCTACCTCCATCCTCATTTTTCCCATCTCCAAAAGACACTCGATGATACTAAAATTGTCAGGTTCGAGCGATTCTCCGACGGATGGCCGAGGATATTTCTGGAAAATAAGGAATCAATCCGAGGCAAAAAAATCGCCTATATTGGTGATTTTCGCTATGTGGATGATTTTTTCGGTCAACTTGCATATCTCGATGGACTCATGCGCGCAGGTCCAGCATCGCTCGATATCCATGTCCCATTTTTCCCTGCAGCATCGATGGAACGCGATACACCGAGTGGTGAGCTCTCGATTGCCAATGTCTTCGCACGGGCACTCGGACTCATCGGCGAGAGAAATCCAGGAAACGTAGTGATACACCTCTATGATATCCATGATGAACGCGAGAT
>JAYVLL010000076.1:0-3942 GCA_043759495.1 Candidatus Altimarinota bacterium | reverse complement strand
GCGATCGATCCCGAAGATGCTCGAAACACTCCAAAAGATATTCACCCTTCCAGAAGTCCTCTGGATCGAACGACATGAAATACTCGAAGATATCTATTCACTGAAGTATCGCTCGAACGCCTGATCGGCACCGATCAATGAGAAAATCGATATGAAACTCTATACAGGAAGCCCGTATACCCAGGTCACCTGATTTCTCGACGAAGAATATGCGCATATATTCTCCCTCACGTCTCGTGGGGTCAATTATGGATTCCTCGTCTATATCACTGAATCACCTCGAATTCCCGGATATGTGAAACGGATCACCACTGATATTGTTCCGAATTGTATACGTATTATCGAAGAGACATGGAAAAAATAGCACAATTTGCTCATATAAAATAGCCTATCTTTTAGTCAACTACAAATATACTCAATATCGGGGTAATATTTTGAGTTCATATCCGATACGTGATAGACTCTCTATATGAAGATCCTCCGTAAGATCCCTGCCTTCATCCTCCTTATTATGCTCTTGGTTTCCTCAGTGAAGGAGAGTATTTTTGCTGATGAATCGGTATTCATACACCGTCCAGAAGAGCTCCCGAGCTACTATATGAATCCGCGTGAACTCGCAACCAAGACAGATGAGATTACTAGACCTATTGCCGATACGACTGAAGATGTTTCGATTATGTCCCTCATGAGTGACCACTCAGCGTATGCCTCGAAAAATACAGTCGTCAATGAGTCAGTTCTCAGTTCGAATCTCGATGCTCCTGATGCGATGATGACTCATTTCTCTCTCCAAAAATCCGCTCGAATGAGAAATACCGTCGTCTGAATGGAAAAAAATAGTATCGAAACTGCCCTGCAGTGAGACACTCTTATCCAAGAAAAAAGTAAAAAAACTATCAATCCGAGTGCGATCAGTATCCATGAGATATCCGCCGTGAATAAGGAAAAAGCCGTGAAGAAAATCATGGAGAAAATGAAGCGTGGGAAGAAATGATCCCTTTTCGATAGTGGGATGATCAGTCCTTTTGCCTTCGAGTTCTGAATCGATGGACAGCACCTCATATTCTCAAAACCGGTTGCAATCACGATAAATACGCCGAATATGTCCGATGGAATAGGGATCGATATCTTCGTACTCCATGAGGGAGATACAGATTTCAATACTGCTGGACTCACATCTTCATGAGATTCTGGGTGTAATCCGGATGGAACTGCGACAAAACCCGGGAATACAGCGATCGTTCGCTGAGGGAAGATTCTATTCTATACCTGTGGGGCATCGAGTTTCACGATGAATCCGAGTGGAGGAACTGCAGGATCGAATGACCTCAAGCTCATCATCGGTGACTGTGCACAGGCACAGATCTACTATAACGGACTCCAACAGATCTATGCTGGAGATCCGGCAGCAACTGGATGTGGTCTTCCTGGACTCTGGACTGCCATGCGAATCGGTGGAACCACATATGGAAATGGAGTGGATGGAGTGACGGCAACCGCCTGGTCAACCCAGTCAACCACTGGATCGACGAATGGGAATACGTATACTGCGACTTCGACGATGACACGTGTGGTATGATGACTCACCTACACTGGTATTATCGACTGGAGTCATACCGCACCGAACAAGTTCTTCAATGTCTCTTGGCGAGTCATAGTTCCCGCAACCAATGCGGCGAACATACGATTCTATTTCGCGAATGATAGCTATGTCGCTGGTGGAGATGCGAACGATACTGCATACTATACCATGACTGGTGGGCAAACAATCTGAGTCTATGATAGCGTCGCGAATGTGCTCTCTGCATTTCGCTATCTCTCTGGAACCACTTGGACTGCTTACGAAGCATGAACATACACGACAGTTGCCTCTCGCATCACATGAGGAACTGATTTTGTGAGCACCATTACGACTACTGCAGATATGGGATTTTGAGTGAATTGGAATTTCGGAACTGGAGCCAATGTTACCTATAGTGGTACACTCGAGTGGAGACTCCTTCCCTATGTGGCAACAAATGTTCCTGATCTCGTCCCAGGTATCGGGCAACCAGAGTGACCCCTCACGACCTATCTCCTCTCTCAGATGCCCATAACCGTGACGAATGCAGGAAATCTCGCTTCCAGTGGTGTCCATACCGTTATCCTCACTATTCCCGCGAATATCACTGGACCTGCCTCATCATTTTCTGATAATGGATGGTCATGTGGTGCACAGGTGGGAACAGGGGTTACTTGTACGAAAACCACTGCCATAGCCCCATCTCTCGGTACGGATACGGTCAGGATTCCCATAACACCAACACTCGCGGCAAGTGGGACGAGTGTCAGATTCGATGTCGCGATCTCGAATCCATGAGACTCGAATCTCACCAATAATACTGCATTCGCCATCAATGCGGTCGTCGGTGGTGCCAGTGCTGCTGCACCAGGATGAATCACAGGAAATACGCTCTGGCTCAAGTGAAATACAGGAACAAACTGTACAACTACAGGATGTACTATCACCACATGGAGTAATAGTGGAACTCTCGGGGCTGCTGCGAATGCGGTCACATGACTCGGTACTGTCACCTATGATCCAGTGAATGCACTGAATGGGAATGCGACCCTCTATTTCCATAATGCTTCCCTCAATACCAATAATGCGCTCAATGTTACTACTGCAGCAGTATCGATATTTAGTGTTTCATCTCTCTGATGAGGTGGTTCATTTCTCCTCGGAACCCAGAGTGGGACAGCGAATGGAGTGAGTTGGATGACTTCTCCGACAGCAGACAGTCTGGGGCTTTTTGGTGGAGTCAATTTCTATAGCGGAGCCAATAATCGATCAGCAAGTATACCCGCGATCACGACGACCACTCGTGCTACATGAGGCGCATCGAGTGGCAGGACCAATGGACTCCAGTCTCTCTCCGCCGCGACGCCAGCAACAGTATTTGCGAGTAATAGTATCGGTATCGGTCGACGAAGTACGACGAACTCCACCCTCGCAAATGTCGCCGAAGTCATCATCTATCCAAACGAAGTGACAGGAATATCTCGGAATCGAGTCGAGTCCTATCTCGCGATAAAATACGGTATCACCCTCGATCAGACATCTGCCACAGACTATACACTCTCGAATAGTAGTGTCGTATGGAATGCTACGAGTGCTGGGATGTATAAAAATAATATAGCGGGTATTGCTCGAGATGATAGTAGTGGACTGAGTCAGCTCCGATCACAGTCCGTGACGAATACTGGGGATATTATCGGGTGGAAGTCGAGTATCGCCACCAACCGCATGGCGCTCATGTGGGCTCATGATGGTGGACAGATATCAGCATTCACTGGGACAGATGCACCGACTGGATACCAGCGTATCTCTCGTGAGTGGCAATTCCAGGAACAGAATGGAGATCTCGGTACGGTCAATATTTCGTATCCAGCCACAGCGATTCCTTGAGGATTCGTCGCACCTCTTATGCTCCTCACAAATACAAATACTACTTTCGTAACAGGCTCTACTGCCTATACGGGAACGTACAGTACAGGAACAAATACCTGGGATTTTTCTCTCAATATCAGTAACCTGCAGTATATCACCTTCGCGAAAGTGATCAATCTCGATACCACACCTCCTGTCATATCGAATCCAAATATTGCGAGTGGAACACTCATCCCGACAGGAACATTTTCCTATGGTTTTTCCTATGCAGATACAGGTTCAGTGATCAATACTGGATCTGTTGATCTCGGTATATACTCATGGAATACTGGATCATCGACTTGGAATGTGGCTGACCTCGCAGGAACCTACGCGACCCTCACTTCCGCGACGAGTAGTACGGGTACCTTTCAGATCACAGGACTGCCATTCGGAAAATACCGATTCGACCAGATCGTCAGTGATACGAGTACGAACCAGGCAACTCAGAGCAATACACTCTTCATCGATGC
>JAYVLL010000075.1:0-5099 GCA_043759495.1 Candidatus Altimarinota bacterium | reverse complement strand
ATATTCTTCGTCGATGCCACTCCGACCTCCACGCCTGAGTGCGTATAGAGCCCCATATCACAGGCACGAGCGATCGTCGATCCGACGACATTGACGATACCGAATGTGAGACATCCCTTCTCCTTCACCATCTTCACACTCTCGCGGACATCCGCGGTCTCCCCTGATTGCGACATGAAGATATAGAGTGTCGTCTTCGATGGGAGGAATGTATCGTAGAGAAATTCGCTACTGATGCGAACATCGCAGGGAAGATGCGAGAGTTCCTTGAACCAACTCGATCCGACAACTCCTGCGAAGTAACTCGATCCCGACGCGATGATCTCGATCCGATCGATATCCATATCACTCAGTGCGTCGAGTGTCTCATTGGTGATCGTCTCTGTCTCGAAGTTGATCCGTCACTTCAGCGCATTCATGAATACCTCAGGAATCTCGTTGATCTCCTTCTCTGTGAAGGTATCGAAATTCCCGATCGTAGCCGTCTGGAACTCATCCGTGATCTTCTCACTGGTCTTCGTGATCTCCTCACCGAGGGAGAATATCGAGTACTTCCCTCCTCGGATACGGATGATCTCATGATCCTCGAGTGTGACGAACTCTGTCGCTACACGAGAGACAGCATTGATATCTGATGAGAGAAATGTTCCACCATCCCCAACTCCGACGATCATCGGACTTCCGAGCTTGGCACCGATCAACGTATCGGGATGCTCTCGATCGATCACGACGAGTGCATAGGCTCCGACGAGTCGCGCGAGAACTCGTTCGAATGTCGAGAGGAGATCATCTCTATACATATCCTCGAGGAGCTTCGCAACGACCTCAGTATCTGTCTCGCTATAGAAGTTATATCCCTTCTTCTGGAGCCCTTCCTTCAGTTCATGATAATTCTCGATGATACCGTTATGCACGACATAGAATCGCATATCACTCGAGTAGTGCGGGTGTGAGTTCTTCTCGGTCACTCATCCATGCGTTGCCCAACGAGTATGAGCAATTCCCGTGATATATGGATCATCTTTTTTTGTATTTTTCTCGACCTTGGTGGCGAGATTCGAGACCTTCCCGACTGCTTTCTCGAGAAATATCTCCCCCGTCGATGAGAGTGCGACGAGTCCGGCAGAGTCATATCCTCGATATTCGAGATTGCGGAGTCACTCGACGAGGAGCGGAACGGGATTATTCTGGCCATTGTAGGCAAATATTCAGCACATAGAGAAGAGTGGGTTATGAGAATATAAGCTGGTAATTGGTAATTCCTGATGAGTTCATGGGACATGCAACTTTCCCATTCTCTCAAAACAGAGCAAAAAGTCAAAAGAGACGTATCTCAGGTGTTCAGTAGGAGAAAGTGAATTTCTGTTTCAGAAAAAGGTTTCCCTGAGAGGTACTGCAGAAAATGATTTGCAATTTTTGATGAAATATTTGCTTTTTCTAGAACTATTGTGCTAGAATAGAGCAATCCCATCACTCATCTTCTCTATGGAAATCATCTATATCTCTCTTGGACTCTGTCTCCTTCTCGTGTGTGCATTCGAGTTTATCAATGGATTCCATGATACAGCGAACGCCGTCGCGCCGGTGATCTATACCAATGCCCTCAAGGCTCGCCATTCTGTCCTCCTCGCCGCCTGTATGAATGCTCTCGGAGTCCTCATCGGTGGCATCACAGTCGCCATGGGGATCATCCATCTCCTCCCGCTCGAGACGATCTCATCCTCTCCACTCGGATACGGAGTCTGTGTCGTCCTCTCGCTCCTCATAACGGCGATCATCTGGAACCTCGGAACTTGGTATCTCGGCATCCCAGCATCATCATCTCATACGCTCATCGGATCCATTCTCTGAGTCTCTCTCGCGATCTGGTACCTCGATGGCGATCTCCCGAATTGGCAGAAGGCTCTCGATGCAGGTAAATCGCTCCTCCTTTCACCACTTATTGGATTTGGTATAGCATTTTGAGCCATGTATGTCCTTCATCGGCTCGCGAAACGCAGCGAGATAGCCTTCCAAATCCCGGGGAAATTCTTCCATCACTCGCCAGATCTCTGGAATCGACTCATACTGATTGTATCAAGTGCATGGGTGAGCTATGAACACGGACGAAATGATGGACAAAAGTGAGTAGGCCTCGTTCTCCTCATCCTCATGGCTTTTCTCCCTGCAACCTTCGCGATCAACCCAGATTTCGATGTGAAGAATCTCCAGGAGGATATAACAAAGATTACTCACCAGGTAAATACCATCGATATCCTTGCACTCAAGACAGAAGATTCCTCTATCGCTACAGAACTCAGGAAAGATGTCACAGAACTCCAATCTCTCATCGCTCTCGATGATCCAGAGAAAATAGATCGACAAAATATCCGAAGAAATATACTCAAGATACAAAAAAATTATAAAACCCTCTCGACGAAACAGCTCTCGATGATCCCGAGTGCGAATGCGAGTGAATGA
Organism: Candidatus Altimarinota bacterium; assembly: GCA_043759495.1. Classification (GTDB taxonomy): domain Bacteria; phylum Patescibacteriota; class Gracilibacteria; order BD1-5; family UBA2023; genus STC-74. The sequence continues at coordinate 2,639 of JAYVLL010000075.1, read as the reverse complement.
AAGGAAAATATCGCTGATATCGCTGATAATATCGGGAATCTCTCTCAGGCCACTGACTATGCTCCATGGTGGGTGATCGTCATGATCTCGATCTCTCTCTGACTCGGCACGATGATCGGATGGAAACGTATCGTCGTCACGATCGGCGAGAAGATCGGAAGTGAGAAACTGAACTTCGCTCAGGCAACGACTGGGGCGATCATCACGGCTATCATGATCAGATCTGCCTCGAGTCTCGGACTCCCCGTCTCGACTACACATATCATGTCCTCGAGTATCGCTGGTACGAGCTCATATGAATATGGGAAACGCTGACTCCAGTTCGCGACTGTAAAAAGCATTCTCATGGCATGGGTCCTCACACTTCCCGTCACGATCATCGGTGCAGGGGTCATATTCCTCGCACTTCACGCAATATTCCTCTAGATTTCTTTATCTGCAATCCTCCTTCTGGAGGATTTTTTAGTATGGGTAAAATCTCAATCGAAGCAAGACCTTTTCTCTTGATTTTTTGTTTCTGGGGATACAATTCTTCTTCACAATTATTCATTTTTCATGAGAAATATTCGAAAGCATGGTGACACGAGACAGATGGGCTCTCACGACCCTGTCATCCCCATCTCGAGGCAGGGACTGGGCATTTTATGGAGTGGTATAGACGGAATATAGAATTATAAGCTTCTTATTTTCTGAGATCAAGGATCTGTTTTGAGAGTTGCGCATAGAACTGTGTATCTCTAATTTGCTCGATACTCTCTCCAAATTTTGCTGTTAATTTATCTATAATTTGCATAATATTTTCATAGATCACTCTATCGGAAAGTCATTGATCTTTCATCGCAACAACTCTCCTGTGCAGACAAGTTATAACTCATCAAATATCATCAGAAGCTTGAATTACGTTTTGATCTTGTGTCCATTTTTTCACCTCATTCGCTATCCTATAGTAACTCGGAAAATCTAAGTTTCTCTGTACTTCTTTATTGGTGAGATGTACAAGCTCTTCTGTTTTCTGTCAGTTTCCGAAGGAAAGTACATGAGCTCCAGTGAGCTCTTCGATAGTATGTATAAATCTCGCAACATCTGCAGGCATAGGATCTTTCGGCTTGATATTTTTTGAATTTTTGTACCCAGGAACTACCATATAGATTGGCTCACATTCTTTGAGAACTCTTTCTGGAGGAAGTGAATTATCTAGTCCGAACGTATCACCATTTTTTACTTCTTTGCCATGAATTCTCAGAGTTTTCTCTCCGAAATAGGTATACCCTACTACCAGTGGAATCTCCTTCAGTCCATCCATAGCATCAAGTCGAGATATACTGAAGTTCTTTCATTGGGAATTGACGACATGTTTCATATGCATGAGATCGAGCGCTCCTATAACCCTAGGTCGCCGAGTTCGAGCACCAAATTCTCCTAGATCCAGACAATTCACGATAGCAACTGCTTCCATGATAGTAAGTTCATGCTCTTTTTCATCTTTGAGCTTAATTGTAATAGTCTTCCCCTGAGCATCATGATAAATGGAATTTATAGCTCATTTATGAATACTTCATTTTCTCTTGGATCATCGGATGAGTCATAGGAAAGCATTATGCACATGTTCATACTCTATTTTACCATCAAGGCACTGGAGATTCTCTATAGTTAGGCCATTATCTGAAAACCAGTTCTGTGGAACAAGTCATGCAGGATTGGCTCAGGAACCGACTCGAGAACTTGGTAGTTTTGTCACATTATACGTGATATGCCTATGGCGCTCATGGGCAACCCCGATACTCGCCAGTACTCCCATGGCGTGCGTATGTGCTGATGTCGAACTTCAGGGATGTGTCCCTTCGGAATTCGAGAGAAACACTGATTGTGGACTTTCCACGATATAAATCTTGTTCTCCTTGAGTCGTTTTTGTATCTCTTCATTTACATTTCCTCTATAAGGATTGAGTTTTTCTACTGCTTTTTTCAAATAGTATTTAACATACTCCATTCTCTCACCTGGATCTGTCTTTTCTAGAAAAACTTGAATATGCGATGGAATCGAACTATATTTAGGCCTTAGTGCATCTTTTAATTCAGTAAAATTCTTATACCTTTTCCCTTCACCAATAATCTCTCAAAATGCTAGATTCATGTTTTTTTCGAGTTTTCACCAATCCCCATTGAGCACATCATCGAGCTTGATAGAGCATCGACTCGACTTAGCTGCATGGACTTGTGCCATCCCTTTTCCTGTAGAAGTATTGGGCTCTCACACAAGATCAGCGATCTTGTGCCAGGGCATGACGACATCACAGTTTCCTATCATCAACCTATTTCCTACCTCTTCTTGTCAGAAGAGATTTTCGACTTTCTGGAGCTCGCTCTCTACAAATGTAACCGGATCCATCACTACTTCATTCCCTATATAGTTCATCTTCCCTGGTGTCAGAATACCACATGGCATGATAGCGAAAACCCACTCCTTACCATTATAAATAAGTGTATGCCCAGCATTCTCTCAGGAATTTGCTCGGACGACTCCGGCTATCTTCGGATGCTTGAGAAGTGCATCGACGATTTTTCCTTTTGCTTCATCACCGAAAAAAGCACCTGATACCACAATCAACTGGTTTCATGTATGTTCATCAGGTTTTACT